>JBMNUR010000038.1:0-16049 GCA_050946395.1 Peptococcales bacterium | reverse complement strand
AGAAAGAATATTATATTATTAATGGTAGCCGAAGCAATCTAGAATCGTGAGATTGCCACGCTACGCTCGCTATGACGCGCATGGCGAGCGACTACAGGTCGGTCGCCCCTACAACGGGCGAATCGACGATTAAACGAATAATGAGGGGATAATTTTGAATTTGTTGAAAATATTAAAAGAAATTACCAGTACAGTTTTATTGGCTTTAGTTATAGCTTTGTTTATCAATCTATTTTTAGTACAGCCAAGTACTGTTTTTGGCCGATCCATGGAACCAACTTTACACGAAGGTGACATGATTATTATGTCTAAGCTTATTAATACTTTCAATATTGAACCAAAATATGAGGATATTGTAATCATTGATAGTCGTGTTGAACGTAAACATACCCTGAAAGATGATCTTATCTTTGCTTTTAAATATAATAAAATCTCTTATTTTTTCTTTGAACAAATACCAGAAGATAGGTATTGGATAAAAAGAGTTATTGGTAAATCCGGAGATATAATTGAATTTAAAAGTGGCCGAGTTTATAGGAATGGGGTACTTTTAGATGAATCATATATAAAAGAAGAAATGCATACACCTGATTATAAAATAATTGTTCCGGAAAGACATATTTTTGTTTTAGGTGATAACCGTAATAATAGTGCGGATAGCCGGATTATAGGTAGTGTTCCGATAGAAAATGTTTTAGGCAAATTAATTTTACATTTATAAGATAGTTTAAACGACCAAAGAAAAGCCCAAGTATCCGTTGGATATTGGGCTTTTAGTCTAGTGAAAAGGAAAATTATCTCATCCAAGGACTTCCGCCGCCATATGGACATTGTCCGCCGTATGGTTCTCCAAATCCAGGACCAAAACCCCCACCTGGAAAACCAAATCCGGGATCAGGGCCGAATCCACCCCCGAAAGGAAATCCTAACCCAGGACCTGGGCCAAATCCGGGGCCATATTGATTACCTAACTGCATACCACAAAAAGGACATGTAGGTGGATAAGCATATTGACCAAAAGGTAGTTCGTATTCAAATTGTCTTTCCATCATAGGTGTTACCTCCTTTCTAATATCATCCTATGTTTCCAGTTAACTCTTTGGCGCAATTATGCCAAATTTCTAAGAAAAATTTTTGCACACCAAAAAAATTAAACAATATTTCAGAATGTAGACAAACTCCATATTTGTCAACGTTACGCTGACTCAGACAATTTATTGTGAATGATAAAATTATATGGATTTTGTTTTGAATAACTTTGTAAACAGGCTGAATGTTTTTCACTCTTTCACTCTTTCACTATTCCACTCATTCACCATTTTTTTTAATACCTCAATATTTACTAAATCATCGGCTAGAATAGTCATAAATGTATAGTAAATTTCATTACCAAAGGTTTCCGTTGTTATTCTCTCAAGAACGGGCACCCATTTTTCCCGTTCGCTAATAGATTCCTGAAAGATAGAGTAAATATCACTTACATTATTTAGTGGTTCTTTATTTAAAAGTTTAATTTGCGCATAACCTAGAGTTTGCAGAAGTTTATTTAATCCTAGGATATGATGATTTTCTATGCGCCAAATGTTTAACAAATTTATTTTCAGGGAGGAGTTATCTAAAGTTTGTGAAAGTGACCAAAAAAGTTGGGCACTTTTCCATTTATGGTCCAAAAGGGCTTTGATATTTTTATAAATGTTATCCCAAAGTTGCATAAATAACACTCCTCAATATTTTTTCTAATATATATTATGTTGGTGGTCAGACCACTGTTACCCCAAAATTAGTTAGTAAAAATATATACCAAGAACCGACAACCTATAGTATAGATACAAGTTGCATAGTAATCTTAAATTATTTGTACTATCTTTGAGTATATTTATGCATATATCCCTGAAACCGCGTCTCAAGGGGATATATGAAGTTTGTCAGATCATTTGGTTTTTTTATACAATTAGAAAAAGTTTTAAAATTTATTATTAGAGGAGATGGATAATTATGTCTAGTATCCTAAATAAAAAACTGTGGAGATTTTTTCTGGTAACATTTTGTATCATAGCACTTTTGAGTTTTACTGCTTGTAGCAAGGTTGAGCAAAATTCCGAGGAAAATGCAGAAATAAAAAAAGACAAGCCTACTTTAGTTTTTGCTGATGCCGGTTGGGATAGTATCCAATTTCATAATGCGGTAGCCCAATACATCATAGAGAAAGGGTATGGTTATCAGACTGATGTTATGCCTGGTTCTACACCAATCACTTTTAATGGTTTACAAAAAGGTGATATTGATATTTATATGGAAGTTTGGACGACTAATATCAGTAATTATAACGAGGCCATTACTGAAGGCAGTGTCGTGGAGTTGTCAATAAATTTTGATGATAATGCCCAAGGATTATATGTTCCTACCTATTTAATTACAGGTGATACGGAAAGAGGTATTGAACCTAAAACTCCCGATTTAAAAACGATTCAGGATTTGCCAAAATATTGGGAATTATTTAAAGATCCAGAAGATAAGTCCAAAGGCCGCATATTTGGTGCTATACCTGGTTGGGAAGCTGACCGAATTTTAGGTGAAAAGATAAAAAATTATGGATTAGATGAAACATATAGTTATTTTAGCCCCGGGTCTGATGCTGCATTAGCTGCAAGTATGGCAAAAGCCTATGAAAATGGCGAACCATGGGTTGGTTATTATTGGGAACCTACTTGGGTTATGGGGTTATATGACATGACTCTTTTAGAAGATGAAAAGTACAATGATGAATTATGGGAAAATGGGTATCGTTGTGAATTTCCCCCCGTACCTGTTACTGTAGCCGTTAATAAAGACGTGTTGAATGATGCACCAGATGTAGTTGAATTTTTAAAGAATTACCAAACAAGCAGTGCTTTAACTAGCGAGGCCCTAGCTTATATGCAAGAAAATGGAACAGATGCTAAAGAAACTGCCCAATGGTTTATTAAAAACTATGAAGATCTTTGGACCAAATGGGTTCCTCAGGAAATAGCTGATAAAGTGAAACGTGGTTAGCGGGGGTATTAAACCATTAAAAGACCCCCAAAAAGCCATGAAATCTGTGTTTATCCGTGTTAATCCGTGGTTAAATAACTAATTAGCATAAAAGATTGGTGTGATAATATGGCTGGTTTTCCAGAAATATTTCGTTTTAAAATTGGTATTTATGTAGATCTGTTTGTGAAATGGTTAATGCGTGACTTTGGTGAAGTTTTTGCCGCTATTGACTCTGGAATACTTTATTTTCTGGTAAATATAGAAAGATTTCTATTATGGTTACCTTGGTGGATTTTCTTACTCGTAATCTTTCTTTTAGGCTGGAAAACTAAAGATATAAAGGCTGGCTTTTCCTATGCTATATTAGTCTTTTTCATAGGAACATTTGGCCTTTGGGATTTTATGATGATGACCTTAGCCATTGTTTTGGCGTCTGTCGTTATTTCTCTTTTATTTGGGATACCCATAGGTATTCTTATGGCTTATTATGAGAGGCTTAATATGATTATGCGGCCTATACTTGATGCAATGCAGACAATGCCCAGTTTTGTTTACCTTATTCCCGCTTTGATGCTTTTTGATATGGGTAAAGTACCGGCAGTTTTTGCCACAACCATTTATGCTATTGCTCCCGTTATAAGATTGACTGATCTTGGAATACGTCAGGTTCCCCATGTGATGGTAGAGGCTGCTCATTCTTTTGGTTCATCTAATTGGCAAACTTTAACAAAAGTACAATTGCCCCAAGCTTTACCAACTATCATGACTGGTATTAATCAGACCACAATGATGGCCTTATCTATGGTTGTAGTAGCTTCCATGATTGGTGCTAAAGGTCTTGGTCTCGAAGTTTTATATGCAATTCAGCGGATTGATATTGCTCGGGGATTTGAAGCAGGAATCAGCATAGTTTTTCTAGCGATTATTATTGACAGAATGAGCCAAGGAGTTGCCAAACGTTTTAAGTATCCTGAATAGGAGGGGAGTAATATGACTGTAAAAATAAAGGTTAAAAATCTTACTAAGATTTTTGGGAAAAACCCAAAAAGTATCTTACCCAAGTTAAAAAGCGGTGTTTCTAAAGAAAAGCTATTAGCCGAATCAGGTCACACTATTGGTGTAAATAATGTTTCTTTTGAAGTACATGAAGGTGAAATTTTTGTTATTATGGGTCTCTCCGGTAGCGGTAAATCAACTTTAATTCGCTGTTTAAACCTTCTTAATAAACCCACCGAAGGACAGATTATAATTGATGGAGAAAATATTGTTCATTATGATAAGGAAAAATTAAAAGAACTTAGACAAAATAAAGTTGCTATGGTTTTTCAACACTTTGGACTTTTTACCCATCGAACTGTTATTGATAACGTAGCTTATGGGCTGGAGATTAAGGGCAGATCAAGCACAGAACGCTATGAAATAGCTAAGAATACCTTAGCCAGTGTGGGGCTGTCAGGTTGGGAAGAAAAATACCCCAATGAACTAAGTGGAGGTATGCAGCAAAGGGTGGGCCTAGCCCGTGCCTTAGCCAATAACCCGGATATTTTACTCATGGATGAGCCATTTAGTGCCCTCGATCCTTTGATTAAAAGGGAAATGCAACAAGAGTTATTAGACATTCAGGCCAAGTTAAAAAAGACCATAATCTTTATTACCCATGATATTAATGAGGCATTTAGGTTGGGAGAAAGAGTGGCTATTATGAAAGACGGGATTATTGAGCAGATAGGTACACCGGAGGAAATTTTAACAACACCTAAGAATGGGTATATTAAAACTTTTATCCAAGATATCGACCGGTCTAAAGTTTTGCAAGCGAAAAACATTATGTTTAAACCCTCTGCCTTAATGTCCAGTAAAGACGGATTGAAATTGGCCATCAAAGAGATGGAACAAGCGGGTATCTCCAGCATCTTTGTGGTGGACAGTGATCGCAGATTGAATGGCTTAGTAACTATCGATGATGCCATTCAAGGGTTAAAAGACAAAAAATCTTTAAAAGACATTTTAACCCATGATTATCATACAACTTGTCCTGAAACTTGTGTTCAGGAATTAATACCGATTGCTACATCCAGCAAGTATCCTATTGCAGTAGTTGATGAAAATAATGTTCTTTTAGGTATAATTGTCCGGGTCTCTGTGCTTTCAAATTTAGTATAAAGGAAAATGCTCACGCGCCTACGAACAGACGAAAAACGCCCTTCAGGGCGTTTCAGCCTGTTGACAAAGTTATTCAAAACAAAATCCATATAATTTTATCATTAGTAAAACTTGGCTTTTGCTAAGCTTTAAGCGAAAGCCATAGTTGCACTTATGCCACCTAAAACTTTTTCTTTCATTTAGGCTAAGTGAAGTATTTGGTGAGTTTAGATAAAAAGAACGCAGACGGCTGAAGACCAGAATTAGCAACTGTTTGAACCGAAGGTGAGTTTTGCTAATTCCTGAAGCCGTTGAGTTCATTCACAATAAAATTGTCTGAGCCAGCGTAACGTTGATAAATATGGAGTTTGTCTACATTTTGAAACGCCCTTCAGGGCGTTTTATCTCGAAATCACCACTTGTCCGGTAGAGGGACGCCATTCTACTTTGGCTCCTAAAAGCTGGGTAATAGTTCTTACCGGTACCATTGTATGATTATTTTTTATAGTGGGGGTTACGGGTAAGTAGTGGCCGCGACCATTAATAGTGAAGTAACGGGAATTAATTCTTAATTGAATAATATCTTCTCCAATTGTGATGCGGACATGATCCGGTGCGGTATATTTTATTTTTCCGCCTAGACTTTCTATGGTATCTCGCAAAGGTACCATAAAATTTCCCTTGAGCAAATAGGGCTTTACACCACATTTATTGATTTTGCCGTTGATTATAAAAGAGGTATTATTTAGTTGATATGTTAAGCTATTATGAACTTTATTATTTAGCATCCAAATCGCTTCAATAATTTGATTATGGGAATCGGGAATATAGAAATCGGGTTTAAGTCCGATTTTATTAATTTGCCGACCATTAGGTGTCAAATATTTACCGGAGGTAAATTTTAAAGCTCCCCCATTTACTAAAGGTACTAGACTTTGCACTGTTGCTTTGCCGTAGGTTTCTGTACCAATAATTATTCCTGCCCCTCGATCCTGAATAGCTCCTGCTAGGATCTCGGAAGCACTGGCAGTATCTTTATTGACTAAAACTATCAAAGGTAAGGTTTTATCATTGGTTCCAACAGTCGTAATCAGTTCAGGTTTTTCTCCTCGATAATAAAGTTTAACAAAACCACCTGGGGGTAAAAGTTCTCGAGATATATCCAAGGCGGCCCCGATTAGCCCACCGGGGTTATCACGCAAATCCAGGATTAGACCTTTGACGCCTTGTTCTTTTAATCTTTTAAGTTGTTGGCTAAATTCTTGGGCAGCTTCTTGATTAAACTCCAAAAGTTTAATATATCCGATATTTTTAGCTAAGATATTGGCTTCTACCGGTTTTACAACAATAAATTCTCGGGTTAAAAGATGTGAAAAGTATGTATCGGTATTGGGACGATAGGTTCTAATTTTTATATAAGTACCTGGTTTGCCTCGAAATATTTCTTTAATGGCATCCAAGGGTAGGTTTGTTAAAGGTTGGTTATCAACGTGGGTAATAATATCACCTTTTTTTATATTTACCCGGGAGGCTGGGGTATCTGGTAGGACTCCGGTTATCTCAACCTTCTTATTTATTAGATCAATAACAATCCCGACACCACCGAATTTACCCTCAAGAGAAAGCCAAAACTCATTAAATTCCTCATCAGTAAAGTAACGTGTATAAGGGTCATTTAAAGTAGCCATTACCTCTTCCAGGGTAGTGGCTAGTAACATTTTATAAGGTACAGGCTCAAAATAATGCTCTCGAAGGATATCTTTTACCTCTTCTACCAATGCAGTGTCAGTATTTTGAGCGAACACCGGCCCCAGAGAAAAGACTAAAAGTAAGGCTAAAATTTGTATAAATAATAATTTTCTTTTCACTAATGGCACTCCAATCATTAGATAATTCCCTAAACATTATATATACTATCTGATGAAAATTAAAACATTTTTTGTCGAAGGAAAAATTTAAAAATGGTGGAAGGTTGGAAAGCGTAACTAATTCTTAATCTAGCGGTAGGGAATCTTAACCTTAACCTCAACCTATGATTTTTTAGGATAAAAAATCAATAGAGGGAAAAGCTAAAAAGCGGAGGTGGTTATAATGAGACCTATTTGGAATGGGGCTATTTCCTTCGGTTTAGTAAATATCCCTATTAAGCTTTATACTGCTACTGAGTCAAAAGAAATTAAGTTTCGCTATTTACATAAAGAGTGCAAGTCTCCCATTAAATATCAGCGCTATTGTCCAGTTTGTGAAGAAAAAATTGAAAACGAAGATCTTGTCAAAGGATATGAGTATGAATCCGGGCATTTTGTAGTGATGGAAGACGAAGATTTTGCTAAAATTCCTTTAGAAAGTCTAAAAGCAATTGAAATCATAGATTTTGTCCATCTTACAGAAATTGATCCTATTTTTTTCATGAAATCATATTATTTAGCTCCCACTGAACTGGGCCAAAAACCATACCATTTATTATTTAAGGCTATGGAGGAAACGGGCAAAATAGCTATCGCCCGGGTAGTTTTACGGACTAAGGAAAATTTAGCATGTATTCGGCTATATGAAAATGTACTAATTTTGGAGACAATTTACTATCCGGAGGAAATTCGTTCCCCCCAATTGATACCGGAATTAAATCAAGAAGTAAAGATTAATGCAAGCGAATTAAAAATGGCCAAAAATTTAATTAAAAGTTTAAGCACAAAATTCAAACCGAAAAAATATATTAGTGAATACCGGGAAGCTTTAATGGAGCTCATCAAGGCCAAAATCCAAGGTCAAGAGGTTGCTATACCTCGACAACCGGAAACTGCAACAGTTGTGGATTTAATGGAAGCTTTAAAAGCAAGTCTTGCTCAAGTCGAGGAAACAAAAGAAAAAACAAAAAAGCAAACAAGTAAGAAGAAAGAGTCAGTGACTACAAACTAAATCAATGTAGGCACAAGCCATAAATATCATTTAGGGAAAACATAAGCAAAATTGTTATAAAAACGATAAAATTACTTTAGGATCTTAAATAGAAGAAAATGCAGGAAATTCAAAAAAGAATAGCTAACTATATAAATGTTAATTAAATAAAAAAATGCCCACAAAAAAGTACTTGTGTGAACAATCCTTATTTGAATATTCAGAATATATCCAAAAATGCATAAGATTTTATTATCTTTAGTTTAAATTTTTTTTATAACAGGAGGAAAGTTAAATGTACAAATGTGAGGAGTTTGAAAAAGAGAAGAGAATTACTAGACGAAGTTTCCTTACTATGTTGACAGGTGCCGGAATAGTTGGTACAGCAGCAACTTTAACAGGTTGCACAAAAGTAGAGGAAGTCGCTAGTAGCGGTTGGCTTCCTCAGCAATACCAAGTACCTGGTTCTTGGCCGGTGCAAGTAAGGGGTAGGGTTCCCCTAGATCCCCTGAGCCCATCTTTAGAGCGGGATGACGAAAAATGTATTCTTTGTGGTCAATGTATGGAAGTTTGTAAAAATGTACAAAGTGTTTTCGGGTATTATGATTTACCCGTAGAAAATGATTTTATTTGTGTCAACTGTGGACAGTGTGCTCTTTGGTGTCCGACAGCCGCCATAACTGAAAGAAATGATATTCAAAAAGTAAGAGAAGCTTTAAATGATCCTGATAAAGTTGTTATCGTTCAGACTGCTCCTGCAACAAGAATTGGCTTAGGAGAAGAATTTGGGTTGGATGCAGGAAGCTGGGTTCAAGGACAACAGGTTGCAGCTTTGAGAAAATTAGGATTTGATAAAGTATTTGATACTAATTTCACTGCCGATTTGACTATTATGGAGGAAGGTACGGAACTTATTGAAAGAATTACCGGAAAAATTGATGCACCACTACCTCAATTTACTTCCTGCTGTCCAGGTTGGGTCAAGTTCTTTGAATACTACTATCCAGATCTGGAGGCTAATATTTCTACAGCCAAATCACCTCAGCAAATGGCGGGGGCTTTAATAAAAACTTATTATGCGAAAGCAAACAATATTGATCCCGAAAAAATTGTGTCTGTTTCTATTATGCCTTGTACTGCTAAGAAATTCGAGGCTTCAAGACCCGAGTTTAATTCCGCAGGTAAATATTGGGGTAAAGATATAATTCGTGATGTTGATTATGTCTTAACTACCCGAGAGTTAGCTAGAATGATCAAGGAAGAAGGCATTAATTTAACAACTCTTCCTGAAGAAGAATATGATCCTATGCTAGGTGAAGGTTCAGGAGCCGGCTTAATTTTCGGTAATACTGGTGGTGTTATGGAAGCTGCCGTTAGATCCGCCTATTTCTTGTTAACCGGTGAAAAAGCTCCAGATGCGGTTTTTAACTTTAAACCTATTCGTGGTTTAGAAAATGTTAAAGAAGCTTCAATTGATATTCCCGGTGTTGGGGCTCTAAAAGTAGCAGTAGTTCACGGTTTAGAAAGTGCTAGAGTATTGGCAGAAGCAGTAAGAAAAGGCGAAGCTCCTTTCCATTTTATAGAAGTTATGGCTTGTCCCGGTGGTTGTATTTCGGGAGGAGGACAGCCTCGCACCAGTGTTCCACCAGCAGATCACGTAAGAGAACGGCGCATAGCCACTATCTATAATAAAGATGCATCTTATCGCTTAAGGGAAAGTCATGAAAATAAAGAAGTATTAACCTTATATGAAGACTTCCTGGAACACCCACTTAGCCATTTATCACACGACCTCTTGCATACTACTTATACTTCGCGAGCTAATTGCTTAAAGGCTAAAAAACTGGTCTAAAAAAATAATAAATGGAGGTAAAAGCAATGAGTAAAGGTGTTCTTGTGGATATTACCAAATGTGTTGGCTGTGGCAGTTGTACCGTGGCCTGTAAAATGTATAATGGCTTAAAATATGATGACAATGCTCCTAATCAAGGGGAAGCGCCTAAAGGTGACAGTAATAATTGGACTACACTTTCTTATCATAAGGTAAATAAAGAAGGCAAAGAAGTATGGCGTTTTGTAAAAGAGCAATGTTTACATTGTGAGGAGCCTGCTTGTGTTTCCGTATGTTTTTCCAAAGCTTTTATTAAAACTGAAGAAGGACCGGTAGTATATAATCCTAAACTTTGTGTTGGATGTCGCTACTGTATGATCGCTTGTCCCTTTGAAGTACCTAAATATCAATGGGAAAAAACATTACCTCTTGTGACCAAATGTCAAATGTGTGCAAGTAAGGTCACCAAGGGTGAGGCACCTGCTTGTGTAGGTGTTTGCCCAACTAATGCGATTATGTTTGGGGAGAAAGACCAATTGATTGCAGAAGCAAGAAAAACAATCAATAGTGATAGTAAATATGTGAACCACATCTATGGCGAGACAGAAGCCGGTGGTACAAACTGGTTATATATCTCCGATGTACCTTTTGAAGAATTAGGAATGCGTACTAACATTCCAAAAGTACCAATTCCATCCTATACACATAACTTTCTTAAATGGACTCCAGCCATATTCTTGGGCGGTGGAGCATTATTCACCGCGTTAAATGTTTATACCAAGAGAAGACTAGATGTTCAGGAACAGAAAAATAAAAAGAGTTCATAAAGGAGGTTAAAATAATGTTAACTGAAAAATGGAATATAAAACTAACTCCATTTAGAATGTTTTTAATGGCCTTAGTTGGTTTGGGGTTATTACTTATTGTTTATCGTTTATATACAGGACTAGGAGTGTCTACTAATTTGAATGACCGTTGGCCTTGGGGTCTTTGGATTGGGGTAGACTTGACAGCAATAGCTTTAGCCGGTGCTGGTTTTAGTATAGCAGTATTAGCACATATCCTAAACATTAAGAAGTTTAAAAGTGTTGCCCGGACAGCATTGTTAATTTCATTTATGGGTTACATCTTTGTTTTAGCTGTTTTAATACTGGAAATTGGTCGTTGGGATAATTTCTGGCGTCCGATGGTTTCTTGGGGATATCATTCTCCTATGTTTGAAGTATTTATGTGTATTGCTGCTTATACTTTGATGCAAGTTATAGAATTCGTAGAAATTGCAACGGAAAAGGTATTCAAAGGATGGCATAAAGCAATTTTGAAGATTATGCCTGTAGTATTAATTATTGCTGCATTATTACCTTTTGGACACCAAGCATCTTTAGGAGCTATTTTCTTAATTTTCCCAGGTAAGCTTGATCCTCTATGGTTTAGTTCTTTACTACCTTGGTTCTTCTTAATATCTGCTTTCTTTGTAGGGCCTGCAGTGGTGGCCTTAGAAACCATGAGGGCAAATAAGGCCTATAATTTAGAAGAAGATTATAGTGTGATTAAGGCACTTATTAGAGTATCTGGATATGTAATGGTAGGATATCTTTTATTGAAAATTTTTGACTTAGCTAGCAGGGGCGTATTGGGAAGTTTATTCTCAGGTACTCTTGAAGCCAATATGTTCCTTTTAGAAATAGTATTAGGTGTAGTTATACCAATTATTATTTGCTTTAGTCCTTGGGTAAATAGTCGCTCAGGAGCTACAACTTTTAGTATTTTAGCAGTTATTGGTGTAATCTTCAGTCGGATAAATGTTGTATTTACAGGAATGTATAAGACTTTAGGGCCTGGTTATGTTCCTCATTGGATAGAGTGGGGTATTACTATCAGCTTATTGGCTTTAGTTGTATTAGCTTATTTATTTATATCTGAGAATTTTGCTATATTTACTAAGGAAAAACATTTAAAGACAAGTTCTAAGACTACTAAAACTAATCCCAATTATCAAATTGCAAAGTAAATAGTAAGGGTAAAGTAAAATGGGGAGCGAATGCTCCCCATTTTAATGCTTTCTCTGTTATCTATTCGGTGATATGTTAGCTATATTCTTCAACTTTGTGATATTTTTTATTTTTATTTTTTTTATTTATAATCTAATACTCCTTGTTTTTTTAAAATATTTAAATTATTAGTAACAGAAACACGATGAATGCCCAGCATATTGGCTAAGTCTTGATGGGATATTTTAATAGAAAGATTTTCTATAGTCTTATTCACTTGCGCTTGATGACAACATAGAGCATAAAGTATGCGGCAGATGCTTTGAGCGATGCTTCTTAATGATACATCCTCTAGCTGACATGCCAAATTTCTCGATCTTACCGCTATGGATCTCATGATAAACATATTAATTTCGAAATCCTTTTTTATAATCTCAAACATTGTTCGTTTATCGAAAAAATAAACTTCGGTATCTTCCAAAACTACAGCTTCAAACAAAGAGGGCTGATCGTGAAAAATAAGTTGTTCCCCAAAAACACATCCCTCACAGGTGATGGCAAAAATTTTTACCGCACCGTCTGGGCCTAATAAATTTGATCTTATTTTACCTTTCTTGACAAAATAAACACCTTGTAAAATTTCTCCAATATGTAAAAGGTAATCTCCTTTTTTTAATTCTCTCTGTTCCGAACTAAAAGGAAAATATTTTTCCCAAATAGCGGTATTCGCCCCTACACTGCCTAGAGTGGTAGTATCAATTAATAAAGAAGTTGTAAGAAACTCAGTAAATTTTTTGTTTTTAGTATTCATTGGACTAACACCTGTTTCTTAATCTTAATTACATTTTATAGAATATTCCAGCAATAGTCAATTAGATGAACATTCAGGAAAACTTTTTTAAAGAGTGTAAAATATTTTACAATCATCCTTAATATTTTATGGTAATCTATAAATAGAATTTATATAAGGAATTTCTATAAAAAGGAGGTGCAAATTACTATTTAGTTCCTTAACAGTATTACCAATATTTTGAAAAGGAGTGTTTTAAATGGGTCACCCTTTTGTTCACCCTGCAGGAGTAACTATTTATGATCCAGAAAAAGCTTGGAGCGGCTATACTATCATGCATGCTCCCAAAATAGGCTGCGTAATAATCGACATGAACGGTAATGTGGTAAGAGTTTTTAAGGAACTTCATGGCTTTCCCAATAAATTACTTCCAGGTGGTTATGTAATGGGTAGCCGTGGTCGCCGCGAAGCTAAATACGGATATCAAGACCAGACCGACCTGGTTCAAGTCGACTGGGAAGGAAATGTTGCTTGGTGCTTTGACAAAAAGGAATACATTGAAGATCCTAATTGGGGAGGCCGCTGGATGGCTCGTCAACACCATGACTACCAGAGAGAAGGCAACCCGGTAGGTTACTATGTTCCAGGTATGGAATGTAAAACAGATAGTGGCAACACTCTAATTCTCTGCCATGAAAACCTCTATAATCATAAGATTTCTGATAAGCTTTTACTAGATGACGTTTTTATCGAGGTAGACTGGGAAGGTAATATCGTTTGGGAATGGAAATGTAATGAACATTTCCATGAATATGGATTTAGTGATGCAGCTAAAAACGCTTTATTCCGCAACCCTAACATGCATGAAAGTGGTGGTGGAATGGGTGATTGGATGCACATCAACTCCATGAGCTATTTAGGACCCAATAAATGGTATGATGCCGGTGACGAACGATTCCATCCGGATAACATTATTTGGGATGGTCGGGAAGCCAACTATATTGCAATAATTAGCAAAAAAACAGGTAAAGTTGTCTGGTCCTTAGGCCCTGACTACTCTTTAACCAAAGCTGAACGCAAAATTGGTCAAATCATCGGTCAGCACCATGTCCACATGATTCCTAAAGGTCTACCTGGCGAAGGTAATATTTTGATTTTTGATAATGGTGGTTGGTCTGGTTACGGTAATCCTAGTAATACTTCTTTGGATGGTACCAAAGTTAACATTGCAGACCGCTCCAGAGTTATTGAACTAGATCCTATTACTAAAAAAGTTGTCTGGGAATTAAAGGCAAGCGATTTATTTAATTATGGATTACCTGGTATCAATGATTACCGCTTTTATAGCCCATTAACTAGTGCTGCTCAAAGATTGCCCAACGGTAATACCTTTATTACTGAAGGTGTTGGTGGTAGATTCTTTGAAGTAACTCCTGAAAAAGAAGTAGTTTGGGAATTCTGGGAACCCTTTACCGATAATTTAGCAGCTATATACTACCGAGCTTATCGTTATCCTTATAACTATATACCACAGCTACCGGAACCTAAAGAAGTTCCTGTTCCCAGATTGGATCCGAGGACTTTCCGTGTTCCCGGTGCAGCACCTTGTGTAATCGAAAACGTAGTTGAAGTTCCAGATACACTTGGCTATCCAGCAGTTGCTCAAGCTTGCGTAGCTGCTGCGGACCAAGATTTATCCTTGAAAGAAGACGAAGAAGAAGATACAATCGTTTACACCAAGTTCTAAAAGAATCTAAACTTTTCATAATTAAGGGGGGCTTTGCCCCCCGAAAATGCTTATGCTTGTTGGTTTATTTGCTTCTTATATTGCTAGCTTTACCGCACCTATAACGGAAGTTTGTGTGGAAGCAGGAATTAATCCGTTCCCTGTTATTTACGCTTTCCTCCATGGATTAGATCAATACTTACTTCCCTATGAATTTGCCGGGTTACTCTTTGTATATTCCTATGGATACATGTCCATGAAAAATATGCTAAAAGTAATTGGTCCCAGGTTAGTCTTAAGTGGGGTATTTATTGCTTTAGTAGCTTATCCCTACTGGAAATTGATAGGTCTATTTTAAGAAAAGGAAAAAAGGTGCCTCTTAGTAGGTACCTTCTATTATTTTCCTGTAATTATAATTTAACATTTTTGATATTAATTAGTATAGTAAGGGTTTTAGTAGGGTGAAGTATGGATGTTGATTGTAATAAAAAAAAGAAAGATTGGAAATGGATTATTAATGTTTTTTCTTTTATTTATCTTGTTTGGAGTAATAAGATTAGTTGGGCAAAATGAAAATATTATTCCGGTTTTAGCTTCCAATCAAAGGATAATTCTTATCGATCCTGGGCATGGTGGTAAAGACCCTGGGGCGGTATTTGGTGATATTTTGGAAAAAAATATTAATTTGGAAGTAGCTAGATTGCTTTCTAATAGACTTAAAAAGGAAGGATTTAAGGTTAGCCAGACACGAATAAAAGATACAAATCTAGTGGATTGGAAGGATAATGGCTCCTATCAAAGAGCTTCTCTTTGGCAAAGGGCAAACCTTTCTCGTAAAAAAAATGCTGATGTTTTAGTAAGTATTCATTGTAATAGTGATAAAAATAGGGCTTATTTTGGTCCCCAAACCTTTTATCATAGGGAAAGTCTGGAAGGCAAGGCTTTAGCTCAGGCAATTCAAGAGGAATTATTGAAAGTTAGGCAGTCAAAGCGCCAGGCTATACCTGGTGATTTTTATCTTTTAAAAAACACCTTTTGTATTACAGTTATAGTAGAAATAGGTTATTTATCAAACTATACAGATCGCACACTTTTATGTTCTCCAAAGTATCAAAAAATGTTTGCGGAAGCAATAGCAGAAGGGATTAGCAACTACTTTCGAAGGTGATATTTTAAATATTATAAATATTTAAAATAATGAAGGAATTTGGCTGTAAGTATAGAATTTTATTGATTATAATTTTTCTCTCGAACTATTTTGTTCGAAAAAAATAAAAAAAAGGAGGTTCTTCAAATGAAAAAGATGGGCTTAGCTACTAAAATTTTAATCGGTTTGACCCTTGGTATTCTTGTGGGTTTGTTTGTTCCAGTTGCTTTTGCCGACACTTTTTTCAAACCAATCGGGACTTTATTTCTACGCTTAATTAAAATGATTATTGTTCCTCTAGTATTTGCCTCATTAGTAGTAGGTGCATCAAGTGTAGGTGATGTTAGAAAACTTGGCCGGATAGGCGGTAAAACGATGGCCTATTATTTAATTACTTCAGCTATAGCAGTTATTATTGGTCTTACTTTAGGTAATGTTTTACAGCCTGGTGCAGGACTAGATTTACCAGTAGATGCCAAATATGAAGGGCGAGAAGCACCTTCATTGGT
>JBMNUR010000037.1:0-16118 GCA_050946395.1 Peptococcales bacterium | reverse complement strand
GGCTTAATAGAACCGGGCTTTGCTAATACTTGACCACGTTCAATTTCTTTTCTATCTACACCACGAAGTAACGCACCAATGTTGTCACCTGCTTGGGCACTGTCTAAAAGCTTACGGAACATTTCTACACCAGTACATACTGTCTTACGAGTATCTTCTCTCATACCTACGATTTCTACTTCATCACCGACTTTTACAGTACCACGTTCTACACGACCGGTAGCAACTGTACCACGACCGGTAATACTGAATACGTCTTCCACAGGCATTAAGAACGGTCTGTCCACTGCACGTTCTGGAGTAGGAATGTATTCATCTACTGCTGCCATTAATTCATGAATTTTTTCTGCCCATGGGCCACTTGGATCTTCTAAAGCTTTAAAGCCTGATCCTCTGATAACAGGAATATCATCACCAGGGAATTCATACTGGCTTAGTAATTCTCTTACTTCCATTTCTACTAATTCTAATAATTCTTCGTCATCTACCATGTCACATTTGTTTAACCAAACAACGATATATGGTACACCTACTTGGCGAGCCAATAGAATGTGTTCACGAGTCTGTGGCATAGGACCATCAGCTGCACTTACCACTAGAATAGCACCATCCATTTGAGCTGCTCCAGTAATCATGTTTTTAACATAGTCAGCGTGACCTGGGCAGTCTACGTGTGCATAGTGGCGATTTGCAGTTTCATACTCTACGTGTGATGTATTGATGGTGATTCCACGAGCTTTTTCTTCGGGTGCTTTATCAATTTCATCAAATTTTTGGGCTTTTGCACTACCTGATAAAGACAATACTGCGGTAATTGCAGCTGTTGTTGTTGTTTTTCCATGGTCAACGTGTCCAATGGTTCCAATATTAACGTGGGGCTTAGTTCTTTCAAACTTTGATTTTGCCATTTCTTTTTCCTCCTTCAATTTTTACTTTGGAATTAAAATGGTGGGCTAGGTTAAGGTTTCGCTTCGCTAGGTTGAGGTTAAGTAGTAGTGCTAGGCATTAACCAGGTTTTTTCTTAGCCTTAACCTTAACCTGACCTGCGTGATTACCTATAAGTTAACCTTAAATAAATCTAACTAGTTAAATTTACTTGCCTTGTCTTTTCGCAATAATTTCTTCAGCGATATTCTTAGGAACTTCTTCGAAATGATCGAAGTGCATTGTATAAATTCCCCGTCCCTGTGTTTTAGAACGCAAGTCAGTTGCATAGCCAAACATTGAGGCCAATGGAACAAAACTCCTAATTACTTGAGTGTTGCCCCGAGGCTCCATACCTTCAATACGACCCCGACGGGAGTTTAAGTCACCCATTACATCACCCATATATTCTTCAGGTACTACAACTTCCACCTTCATTACGGGTTCTAATAAAACTGGGTTAGCTTTTACTCCGGCATTTTTAAAGGCCATTGAACCGGCTACCTTAAAAGCCATTTCCGAAGAGTCAACCTCATGGTAAGAACCATCAACCAAAGTAGCCTTGATATCAACAGCTTGATAACCAGCTAAGATACCATTTTCCATAGCTTCTCTAATACCAGCCTCAATAGGCGCAACGTATTCTTTAGGAACAACACCGCCCACTATTTTGCTTTCAAACTGATATCCAGAACCGGGCTCTAAAGGTTCAAATTCGACAACACAATGGCCATATTGACCGCGACCACCGGATTGACGGACAAATTTGCCTTCAGCTTTAACAGCCTTACGAATAGTTTCTTTATATGCAACCTGGGGTCTGCCAACTTTGGCATCAACCTTAAATTCCCTTAACATCCGGTCTGTGATAATTTCCAAGTGTAACTCACCCATACCGGCGATAATTGTTTGACCTGTTTCAGGATCAGTGTAGGCTTTAAAGGTAGGATCTTCCTCAGCCAGTTTAGAAAGAGCTGTGCCCATTTTGTCCTGATCAGCCTTAGTGCTAGGTTCAATCGCAACATTAATGACCGGCTCCGGAAATTCCATTGATTCTAAAATAATCGGGCTTTCTTCTAAACAAAGAGTATCCCCAGTTGCGGTATCTTTAAAACCAATAGCTGCAGCTATATCACCGGCATAAACAGTGTCAATTTCTTCCCGGTGATTAGCGTGCATTTGTAGAATACGTCCAAGACGCTCTCTTTTACCTTTAGTTGAATTGTATAAATAAGAACCTGACTTTACGGTACCAGAATATACACGGAAGAATGTTAACCTACCAACATAAGGATCGGTCATAACTTTAAAAGCCAACGCACTGAAGGGTTCGTTGTCATCTGCCTTACGAAATACTTCTTCATCTGTATTCATCATCATACCGTGAATCGGTGGGATATCTAATGGTGATGGACAGAAATCAATAACCGCATTCAATAAAAACTGAACACCTTTGTTCTTAAAGGCAGAGCCACAAAGAACAGGGATAACCTTAACACCAATAGTTGCCCGACGTAGAGCTGTTTTGATTTCATCCTCAGTGAGTTCCTCGCCCTCTAAGTATTTCATCATTAAGTCTTCGTCGATTTCAGCCACTGCTTCTAGTAATTTTTCCCGGTATTCCTGGACTAAGTCCAGCATATCCTCGGGTATATCCCCTTCCTCGGGATGGGTGCCTAAGTCATCGGTGTAGAAAAAGGCTTTATTTCTAATCAGATCTACAATTCCCCGGAACTGATCCTCAGCACCTATCGGTAATTCTATAGGGATAGGATTTGCACCTAGTCTATTTTTAATCTGGTCGACGACATTAAAGAAATTAGCGCCAACTCTATCCATTTTGTTAACGAAAGCGACTCTTGGAACACCATACTTGTCAGCTTGTCGCCACACTGTTTCAGATTGAGGTTCTACACCACCAACGGCACAAAAAACAGCTACGGCACTATCTAAAACTCTCAAAGAACGCTCTACCTCAACTGTGAAATCCACGTGGCCTGGCGTATCAATGATGTTTATTCGATGTCCTTGCCATTGAGCGGTGGTTGCAGCGGAGGTAATTGTAATACCCCGTTCTTGCTCTTGAACCATCCAGTCCATGGTTGCAGAACCATCATGTGTCTCACCAATTTTGTGTACACGACCTGTATAAAAGAGTATACGCTCAGTGGTTGTGGTCTTCCCAGCATCGATATGAGCCATTATACCTATGTTTCTTGTTTTATCTAATGGAAAAGCGCGTGCCACGAAAAATCCTCCTTCCAGCCTGTGATGGCCACAAAATCTTCTGGGTTACTTGATATTTTGAACAACCACCCTTATTATTACCAACGATAATGAGCAAAAGCCTTGTTAGCTTCGGCCATCTTGTGAGTGTCTTCCCGTTTTTTAACTGAACCACCTGTATTATTTGCTGCATCCATTATTTCGCCGGCAAGCTTTCTATCCATGGTTTTTTCACCACGTTTGCGGGCATAACCCACTAGCCAACGAATACCTAATGTTTGACGTCGATCTGCTCTTACTTCTACGGGTACTTGGTAGTTCGCCCCCCCAACTCTACGGGCTTTAACTTCCAAAACAGGCATAATGTTTTTCATAGCTTCTTCAAAAACTTCTATAGGGTCTTTACCGGTTTTTTCACGAATAATATCAAAGGCACCGTAAACTGCTCTTTCTGCTGTACCTTTTTTACCATCAAGCATAACCTGATTAATTACTTTTGTAACTTTTTTACTGTTATATATCGGATCAGCCAATACTTCCCTTTTGGGAACCGCACCTTTTCTGGGCAATAGTCTCCCCCCTTTAACGATTGTTTAACCATTATTTAACTATTGTTTAAACGATTATTTCTTACCTTTTGGGCGTTTTGTACCGTATTTGGAACGGCTTTGATTACGGTTTTGTACTCCAGCAGCATCTAAAGTACCACGTACTAAGTGATAACGAACACCAGGTAGGTCTTTAACCCGGCCACCCCTTACAAGTACCACAGAGTGTTCTTGTAAATTGTGTCCAATACCAGGAATATATGCAGAAACTTCGATGCCGTTAGTCAATCTTACCCGCGCTACTTTACGTAAAGCGGAATTTGGCTTTTTAGGTGTAGTTGTATAGACTCTCGTACATACTCCTCTCTTTTGTGGGTTTTCTTTTAAAGCAGGAGCAGTAGATTTCTTTTCTAAAACACTTCTACCTTTTCTAACCAACTGACTGATGGTTGGCATTCCCCTACACCTCCTTCCTTAACTCGTCTTGGATTGTTTAAAAAATAGTTGGGAGCCGGCGCCTTTTAAAGCCCCGGACCCACTAACATTAACAAGTTGTTGTGATTTACTTTTGGATTAGAACAGCAGCAACCGCAGCTCCTACTTCTATACCAAAGGTCTTGCCTAATTCTTTCATGGAAGGAACTTTAATAATCTCAATACCTTTGGCTTTAGCTTGGGTTTCCACCGGTTCAGTTATACGGCTTTCGGCATCCTTAGCAATGTATAAAACAGCTACTAAGTTTTTCTGTAACGCTTTTACAGTTTGCTTAACGCCGACCACCTTAGGTATATCTTTTAACTCATCAACCACCACTAAAACTCCCCCCATAATACACACACTAGGATATTTTAACACCACATATATTTACTGTCAAGATTCAAGAATAGCTTCACCTTCTGGTAAATCTTGTTCAGTAGAAATAACTCGTAAGTTTCTATATCTACTCATTCCTGTACCGGCCGGAATTAACTTACCGATAATTACGTTTTCCTTCAAACCTAAAAGTGGGTCATTCTTGCCCTTGATAGCCGCATCTGTTAAAACTCTAGTTGTTTCTTGGAATGATGCCGCCGACAAGAAGGAATCTGTAGCTAGGGAAGCTTTGGTAATGCCCAATAGCACTGGTTTAGCCGTAGCAGGTTCCCCGCCCATTTCCTGAACACGCCTGTTTTCATCTTCAAAGTCAAAAATATCCACAAGACCACCTGGTAATAGATCAGTATCTCCCGCTTCTTCCACCTTAACTTTTCTTAGCATTTGTCTAACCATTACTTCAATATGCTTATCATTGATATCAACACCCTGTAAGCGGTAAACCTTTTGTACTTCCTGTAAAAGATAAGATTGTACACCTCTAACACCTTTGATACGCAAAAGATCATGGGGGTTAACCGATCCTTCCGTAAGTTCAGTACCCGCCTCAACCCGTTGTCCGTCAAGAACCTTAATCCGGGAACCATAAGGAACTTGATAGGATTTGGCTTCTCCTTCATCAGCTATTACTTCTATTTCTTTACGGCTCTTTACTTCATTGATTTTAATCACACCGTCGGTTTCCGCAACAATGGCTTGGCCTTTGGGTTTTCTAGCTTCGAATAATTCTTCAACCCGTGGTAAACCTTGAGTGATGTCATCGCTGGCAACACCACCGGTATGAAAGGTACGCATTGTTAACTGAGTACCCGGCTCACCTATTGACTGAGCTGCAATGATTCCCACTGCCTCACCAATATCTACGTGATGTCCGGTAGCCAAGTTGCGTCCATAGCATTTACGACACACGCCGTAACGAGTCTTACAAGTTAAGGCATTTCTAATTTCTAATTTTTCAATACCTAAGCCGACAATTTCCTCAGCTAAGTCATCAGTAATCATTTCATCTGCTTTAACTAAAACTTCACCTGTTTCCGGATGTAGTACATCTCTGGCGGCAAACCTACCGGCAATTCTTTCCTCTAGTGGTTCTATAATTTCATTACCGTTTTTAACAGCTTCCACCACAATTCCATCTAGTGTACCACAATCATCTTCTCTGACAATAACATCCTGAGCCACATCAACCAATCTCCGAGTTAGATATCCAGAGTCAGCAGTACGTAGTGCTGTATCCGCCAGACCTTTACGGGCCCCGTGGGTGGATATGAAGTATTCAAGAACTGTAAGTCCTTCTCGGAAGTTGGCCTTAATGGGCAATTCGATGGTTCTACCAGATGGGTCTGCCATAAGTCCCCGCATCCCAGCTAACTGCCGAATCTGTTGAATATTACCCCGAGCACCGGAGGTAGCCATCATATACACATTGTTGTAGTGGTCTAAACTATCTAAGAGGGCTTTGGTTACAGAATCAGTAGCCTTATTCCATACATCAATTATTAGCTGATAACGTTCCTCTTCAGTGATTAGACCTCTTCTAAACTTCTGTTCAATAGATTCTACTTTAGCATCTGATTCGCCAAGAATTTCATTTTTCTTCTCAGGAACAATAATATCGCTAATACCTATGGTAATTCCTGCCTGGGTGGAAAATTTGAAACCTAAAGTTTTTACACCATCAAGCATCTTAGCGGTTGCAGTAGAACCTAACTTCCGATAACACTTGGCAACGATTTTACCCAATACTTTCTTGGTAACAACCTCATTTATATAGCCAATCTCAGGTGGAATTACCTGGTTAAAGATTACTCTACCTACAGTGGTTTCCAAGCGTTTGCCACCTTTAACACGTACAGTAATTTTCGCATGAACATCGACGGCATTTTCATCATAGGCTAAGATAACTTCGTCTGGATCCTTAAATATTTTCCCTTCACCTTTTACACCCGGTTTGTCGACTGTCAAATAATATGATCCCAAAACCATATCCTGAGTAGGCGTCACAACGGGGTGACCGTCTTTAGGATTTAGGATATTATGAGCCGAAAGCATTAAAATGCGAGCTTCTGCTTGGGCCTCTGCTGATAAGGGTACATGAACCGCCATTTGGTCACCGTCAAAGTCAGCATTATAAGCTGTACAAACTAAGGGGTGAATCTGTAGGGCTCGACCTTCAACCAACACTGGCTCAAAGGCCTGTATACCTAACCTGTGAAGTGTTGGTGCTCTGTTTAATAGCACGGGATGTTCTTTAATTACCTCTTCCAACACATCCCAAACCTCTGTTTTGACTCTTTCGACCATGCGTTTAGCACTTTTGATATTGTGGGCATAACCGTCATTTACCAATCTTTTCATGACGAAAGGTTTAAACAACTCCAAAGCCATTTCCTTGGGAAGGCCACATTGGTGCATTTTTAAATCTGGTCCTACCACGATTACAGAACGACCAGAATAGTCGACCCGCTTACCTAATAGGTTTTGCCGGAACCGACCTTGTTTACCTTTCAACATATCACTCAAAGACTTTAGTGGCCTATTCCCTGGGCCTGTAACAGGACGGCCTCGACGGCCATTGTCAATTAAAGCATCTACTGCTTCTTGAAGCATTCTTTTCTCATTACGGACAATAATGTCCGGAGCACCTAAGTCTAATAGTCTTTTAAGACGGTTGTTTCTATTAATAACCCTACGATATAAATCATTTAAGTCAGAGGTAGCAAAACGGCCGCCATCCAACTGAACCATAGGCCTTAATTCCGGCGGAATTACAGGCAGTACATCCATGACCATCCAAGTAGGTTGATTTCCGGATTTCTTAAAAGCTTCTACAACTTCCAAACGACGGATAGCCCTGATTTTCCGCTGACCTGTGGTATCCTTAATTTCCTGTCGTAGTTCTTGATAGAGTGTTTCCAAGTCTATTTCTTCTAAAAGACTTTGGATAGCTTCGGCACCAATCCCCGCCTCGAAACGGCTACTATACTTTTCTCTGTATTCTCGATACTCAGTCTCTGTCAACAATTGTTTTTTCATAAGGGGGGTGTCCCCTGGTTCAATTACTATATAGGATACAAAATAGATAACCTTTTCCAAAGACCTGGGGGACATATCTAATAATAATCCCATCCGACTAGGAATCCCTTTAAAATACCAGATATGAGAACAAGGAGCCGCTAATTCTATATGTCCCAGTCTCTCCCGTCTTACCTTTGAGCGAGTTACCTCAACACCACAACGATCACAAATAATTCCCTTATAACGTACTCTTTTATATTTTCCACAATGACATTCCCAATCTCGAGTAGGTCCGAATATTTTTTCACAAAACAAACCTTCCCGTTCCGGTTTTAGAGTTCGGTAGTTTATAGTCTCCGGTTTTTTTACTTCACCACTGGACCAGGCGCGGATTTGCTCCGGAGAGGCCAAGCCTATCCGCATTCGATCAAAGTTATTGACATCTAACAAGGGCCTCGCTCCCTTCCTTGAATCTTTTATTCTTAATCAAGGTCATCCTCTTCATCATTGTCAAAACTTATATCCATGTCTTCCAAATCTACATCGTCATCATCTTCAGCGATATCTTCAGCACCTTCCTCATAATCATCACCGCCTGAGGAAGATTTATCACCTTTTTCATCTTCAGTGAGGATATCCAAGCCTAATTCCTTAGCAGTTTCAGCTACATCTTCTTCTATTTCTCGAATTTCAATTTCCTCATCATCTTCCGAGAGAATCTTAACATCTAGACACAAACTCTGTAATTCCTTAATTAAAACCTTAAAGGATTCCGGAACACCCGGTTCTGGCACGTTTTCACCTTTTACTATGGCTTCGTAGGTCTTGACACGACCCACAACGTCATCAGATTTAACCGTTAGAATTTCTTGTAGGGTATATGATGCCCCATACGCTTCAAGTGCCCAAACTTCCATTTCTCCAAAACGCTGCCCACCAAATTGAGCTTTACCACCTAGGGGTTGCTGGGTAACAAGTGAGTATGGGCCGGTTGAACGAGCATGTATCTTATCATCAACCAAGTGGGCTAGCTTAAGTACATACATATAGCCTACTGTAACGGGATTATCTAATGGTTCACCAGTTCGGCCATCCCTTAAAGTAAATTTACCTGTACGATCATATCCGGCTTTTTCCAACATTTCTGCAATATCAGTTTCTGTAGCACCATCAAAAACAGGTGTAGCCATATAAAGTCCCAATGCTTTAGCTGCCATGCCTAAGTGAGTTTCCATCACCTGACCAATGTTCATCCTAGATGGAACCCCTAAGGGATTAAGCACTATTTCTACCGGTGTACCATCCGGCAAAAAGGGCATATCTTCTTCAGGTAAGATCCGAGAAATAACACCTTTGTTACCATGGCGCCCGGCCATTTTATCCCCTTCGGATATCTTGCGCTTTTGAGCTATATAAACTCGAACGATTTGGTTTACACCTGGTGCCAGTTCATCACCATTTTCTCTTGTGAAAACCTTGACATCTACTATCTTTCCGGCTTCACCATGAGGAACCCGTAAAGATGTATCCCTTACTTCTCTAGCTTTTTCGCCAAAAATTGCTCTAAGAAGTCTTTCTTCTGCAGTTAGTTCTGTTTCACCTTTAGGGGTAACCTTACCTACTAAGATATCCCCAGGGCGCACCTCTGCTCCAACGCGGATAATACCTCGCTCATCCAGATTTTTTAAAACATCTTCACCCACGTTAGGGATATCCCGGGTTATTTCTTCGGGTCCTAATTTAGTATCTCGTGCATCACACTCATATTCTTCAATATGAATAGAAGTATAATAATCTTCCTTCACGAGCTTTTCACTTATTAGAATAGCATCCTCATAGTTATAACCTTCCCAGGTCATAAAAGCAACGAGGACATTTCGACCCAGGGCTAATTCCCCTTGATCAGTGGAAGGCCCATCAGCTAAAATATCACCTTTTTCCACTCGCTGTCCTTTACCTACTATGGGCTTTTGATTGATACATGTTCCTTGGTTGGATCTGGCAAATTTTGTAAGTTTATAGTTATCAAGCTTCCCTTGGTCATTTTTAACCACTATTTCGTTGGCAGTAACCTTTTGCACAGTACCTGCTTCAGCAGCAATTTCCATAACACCGGAGTCATAAGCTGCTTTAAATTCGATACCAGTACCCACAAGAGGAGCATCAGTCTTTAAAAGTGGTACCGCCTGACGTTGCATGTTGGCCCCCATCAAAGCACGGTTGGCATCATCATGCTCTAAAAATGGGATCATTGCGGTAGCAATAGAAACTACTTGTTTGGGCGAAACATCCATATAGTCAGCTTTATTAGAATCAACAAATAATATTTCCTTATAATAACGGGCATTAACCTTTTTATTTACAAAGCGCCCTTCGTCATCTAATGGAGCGTTAGCTTGAGCTACAATAAAAGGATCCTCTTCATCTGCAGTCAAATAAGCTATTTCATCAGTAACCATGTTTTCTTCTTTATTTACTTTACGATAAGGTGTTTCGATAAATCCAAATTCATTGATTCGAGCATAGGTACTCAAAGAGTTAATTAATCCGATGTTGGGACCTTCGGGGGTTTCAATAGGGCACATACGTCCATAGTGAGAATGGTGGACGTCGCGAACTTCGAAACCTGCCCGTTCCCGACTCAAACCACCCGGTCCTAAGGCACTGAGTCTTCTTTTATGGGTAAGCTCAGCCAAAGGGTTTGTTTGATCCATAAACTGAGACAACTGGCTGGACCCAAAAAACTCTTTAATCGCTGCCACAACAGGGCGAATATTTATTAATACTTGAGGTGTAATTACATCCACATCTTGAATAGTCATCCTTTCCCGGACAACCCTCTCCATCCTGGAAAGACCAATTCGAAATTGATTCTGTAAAAGTTCACCTACTGATCTTAATCGACGATTGCCTAAATGATCGATATCATCTGGAAGGCCTTCTTCTTTTACTAATTTAATCAGATATTTAACAGTAGCAATAATATCTTCTTTAGTAACATGCTTAATATCTCGATCTATATCCAAATTTAATTTTTTATTTAATTTATACCGGCCAACCTTGGCTAAATCATACCTTTTGGGGTCAAAAAAGAGGGTATTCAATAAAGACCGTGCACTTTCAACTGTTGGAGGTTCACCAGGTCTTAATCTTTTATATATTTCGACCAGGGCCTCACCTTCTGTTTCAGTGTGGTCTCTCTCTAATGTCATCCTTATTCTCTCATCATTGTCAAATAAATCCAATATCTGACCGTTGCTACCATAACCTAAGGCCCTCAAAAGTACTGTAGCAGGGAGTTTTCTTGTTCTATCAATCCGAACAAACAGATTTTCATTAAGATCTGTCTCAAACTCTAGCCAGGCCCCTCTATTGGGAATAATCGTCGCATTGTATAATCTTTTTCCGCTAGTATCTATCGTTTCAGAATAATAAACACCAGGAGAACGCACCAACTGACTGACGATGACCCGTTCGGCACCATTAATAATAAAGGTACCTTTAGTAGTCATTAGTGGAAAATCACCCATAAAAACTTCTTGTTCTTTTACTTCACCAGTTTCCTTGTTAATTAATCGTACCTTTAAACGTAAGGGGGCAGCATATGTAACATCTCGCTCTTTACATTCGTCAACATCATATTTGGGTTCCCCCAGAGTGTAGTCAACAAACTCTAGTATTAAATTACCGGTAAAGTCTTGAATAGGAGATATATCTTGAAACATCTCCTTTAAACCTTCATCTAAAAACCACTGATAGGAGTTTTGTTGAATTTCAATCAAGTTCGGCATTTCCATAATCTCTTGAATACGCGCAAAACTATGCCTTTGTCTAAGCGCACGAGTTGGTTTAACCAATTACTCTCACCCCTTAGCGTTATTTAAAAGACATTATCAATATTAAAGCAAGGTAACATACCTCGCTTATTAAATAAAAGCATTTAACAATGCCTAAAGGATTTTTTATTATTCGCTACAGAAATTATTAGATCAAAGTGAATTATAATTTCCCACGAATAATAAGAAAATACCTTAATTATTTTTGCCAATATTCAACTAGTATATTCCCTAAAAGATAACTTTTACCAAAGATTAACATGAAATCGCATTTTATAACTTTAGCACAACGGATTCGGAATGTCAAGGGCTTTTTGGTGGGGGAGTGGGCGAGTTCACGCGCTCACGAGAAAACGAGTTGACGTAAAAAACACCCTTTCGGGTGTTTTTTAAACTACTTAACTTGTACGGAAGCGCCAGCTTCTTCAAGTTTTTTCTTAATTTCTTCAGCTTCAGCTTTTTCAATTTTTTCTTTAACAGGCTTGGGAGCACCATCAACTAAGTCTTTAGCTTCTTTTAAGCCTAAGCCAGTGATCTCACGAACAACTTTAATAACGTTGATTTTCTTATCGCCAGCGGCAGCCAAGATTACATCAAACTCAGTTTGTTCCTCAGCTGATTCTGCAGCAGGAGCTGCACCAGGTGCTGCTGCAACTGCAACAGGAGCTGCAGCACTTACGCCAAATTCCTCTTCAAAAGCTTTAACTAATTCGGATAATTCTAATACAGAAAGACCTTTTACTAATTCAATTATTTCATTTACTTTAGACATTATTTTTCCTCCTTAAATTATATACAATTAATTTAAATGAAAGCTAAGCAATCTTTAAGCTTGTGCTTCCTTGAGTTTTCTGACTTCCTCCAAAGCATAACCAAGTTTTCTGATAGGTCCTTGTAAAACATTGACCAGACCTGCGATAGGTGCTTGGAAAACAGATGCCACTTGACCAAGTAAGATTTCTCTTGGCGGAAGATCTGCTAGGGCCTTTACTTGATCTAAACCAATGAGTTGACCTTCAAGAATACCGCCTTTAATTTCTAAGTTTTTATGATCCTTAGCAAACTTTGAAAGTACTTGTGCAGGCGATACTGCATCTGTTAAGCCAAAAGCTACAGCAGTCGGTCCTTGGAAATATTCTTCAGTACCATCAATACCCGCTTCTTTAGCAGCTATTTTCAAAAGGGTGTTCTTTACTACTCGATAGTCAACACCGGCTTCTCTAAGTTTACTTCTCAACTCGGTAACTTCTGCAACATTAAGACCACGATAGTCAGTAATGATTACGGATTTAGCGTCATTAAATCTTTCAGTCATTTCCTGAACAACCTGTTTTTTGGTTTCGAGGCTACCCATATTGTTCACCTCCTTGTATTTGGGGTTAAAATGGACTAAATTAAAATTGCCCCCGTAGACACACGGAGGCAGGAATAATCAAGAGATAAATCTCATAATTAGCCTCGGTAGGATATTAAGCTTATCAGCACCTACTGTCTACAGCAAACAATAATATTCAATTGGAATACTTATTTAATATACTTGATAGTGAAGAAGTTGTCAAATGAAATTATTATCTATTTCATTTTTTACTTTTTCACTGTTCCATTCTTTCACTGCCCTTAAGATACTTTCAGTGGATTAATTTTCACACCAGGACCCATTGTTGAAGAAACAGTAACACTTCTTAGATACTGACCTTTAGCACTGGCAGGTTTTGCTTTTATCAAAACATCCATTAATGTTTTGAAGTTTTCTTCTAGTTTATCCACATCAAAAGAAACTTTGCCAATAGGAGCATGAATAATACTTGTTTTATCAACGCGATACTCAATTTTACCAGCTTTAACTTCTTTAACAGCACGGTCTACATCAAAGGTAACAGTTCCGGTTTTGGGGTTTGGCATTAATCCTTTAGGCCCTAAAAGACGACCTAATTTACCTACTGTACCCATCATATCTGGAGTAGCAATAGCCACATCAAAGCCGAACCAACCGCCTTGAATCTTTTCAACCATATCTTCTGCACCTACAAAATCAGCACCAGCAGCTTCAGCTTCTTTTGCTTTTTCCCCTTTAGCAAATACTAAAACACTACGAGTTTTACCAGTACCATGGGGTAATACAACGGCGCCACGAATTTGTTGGTCGGCGTGACGGGGGTCAACGCCTAACTTTACTGCAAGTTCAACTGTTTCATCAAACTTGGCTTTAGACAGCTTTTTAACCAGTTCTAAAGCTTGTGTTGGTTCATAAAATGTATGTCGATCAAAATCTTTTAATGAATCAAGATATTTCTTACCATGTTTTGGCATCCTTTTTCCTCCTTGTGGTATTTGCGGAAAAATCCTCCCACCTTTTTTAAGTAAAACTGGCAAACCAGTTTTTGTGCTACAGTGCTACAGTATTATAGTGCTATAGAAACTTAAACACTAAGACACTTTCACACTCACACACTTAAGAACTACCCTTCAACAATCTCGATACCCATACTACGAGCGGTACCTTCGACCATTCTCATTGCGGCTTCAACCGAAGCTGCATTTAAATCCTTCATTTTTTCTTCCGCAATCTGACGGATTTTAGATGAAGGTACTTTTGCAACTTTTTTGCGGTTTGGTTCTCCAGAAGCTCTTTCAATTCCTGCAGCCTTTTTCAAAAGTACAGCAGCGGGTGGTGTCTTGGTAACAAAAGTAAAAGACCTATCCGCATAAACTGTAATTTCAACAGGAATAATTAAACCCATTTGGTTTTTTGTTCTTTCATTAAACTCTTTACAAAAGCCCATAATGTTAACACCATGTTGACCTAATGCAGGACCAACGGGTGGTGCAGGGTTTGCTTTACCTGCAGGAACCTGTAATTTTATAAAACCAATAACCTTTTTCGCCATTTAGGGTACACCTCCTTAGACAAGATGTGGTATACGGGTTTTAACCCTCCCACTAAAACAAACCATGAATATTATACCTTAAGTACCTGAGTGAACTCAAGTTCAACAGGTGTCTCACGACCAAACATTGAAAGCAAGACCTTGATTTTGCCTTTTTCAGGATAAATTTCTTCAATTGTTCCCAAAAAGTTTTCAAAAGGTCCGGAAATGACCCTAACACTCTGACCAATATCAAGATCAATTCTAGTCTTAGGTTCTTCAATTCCCATTTGTTTAAGAAGACTTTTTACCTCTGCATCATGCAAAGGAACGGGTTTTGCCCCTGTGCCGACAAAGCCAGTAACCCCTGTCGTATTTCTTACTACATACCAGGAGTCATCAGTCATTCTCATTTCAACTAAAACATACCCCGGGAATACTTTACGTTTCACAACCTTTTTTTTGCCGTTCTTAACTTCAATCTCATCTTCCATGGGAACCAAAATACGGAAGATTTTATCTCCCATGTTCATCGATTCGATTCTTTTTTCCAGATTGGCTTTTACCTTATTTTCATATCCCGAGTAAGTATGAATAACATACCACTTTTTATCCATAACACAAGGGTCCTTAGTTTAGGACCCCCACCCCCCAACAACCATTTCTTAGATTAACAACTCCAAGACAAAGCTAAGGGCAGAATCAACAACCCAAATCATAGCAGATACAATCACAACCGCCACTAATACAACGGAAGTATACGTAACCAACTCGGATTTATTCGGCCAATGTACTTTTTTTAGCTCACTCCAGGAGCCTTTAACATACCTTTTTATTCTATCCATTAGCCCTGGCTTTTTTTCAGCTTGTCTTACACTCATTTTCTCCACTTCCTAATTACTTAGTTTCTTTATGAACAGTATGGGTTTTACAAAATGGGCAGTATTTTTTAAGCTCTATTCTGTCAGGGTTATTCTTTTTATTTTTATTTGTACTATAATTACGGCGTTTACAATCAGTACAAGCTAAAGTAATACCTAAACGCACTGCCGCCACCTCCTAGTCCAATCTTACTATTAACCTAATTTTTAATCAGTACTTACATACTTTAGCATAACAAATACTTAAATGTCAACCGAAAATTCACCGAAAGGGGTTTTTCGTGGCAAGTGAGCGCGAGTGAGCACAGAATTCATCTTCTCGTTGGCGCGTGGGCGAGTAAGCGCGTTATTCGTCTAGCGTCTATTCATGGGCGCGTGGGCGCGAAGAACCCTTCCTTTTCGAAAGCACACTAGTATTAGTACTATCTTTACCATTTTTGAATAAAATTAATTAAAAGCCGGCAAACGCCGGCTTCATTGAGTGTATTAGTGTTTTAATGGCCCATCCATTAAGTTTGAGACGCGCCCACGTGCTTATGCGCGGATAGCAGATACTACTCCAGCACCAACTGTACGGCCACCTTCACGGATAGCAAAACGTAAACCTTCTTCCATAGCGATTGGGGTAATTAGGTCGATATCCATTTTGATGTTATCTCCAGGCATTACCATTTCTGTTCCTTCTGGTAATTGGATAACACCTGTTACGTCAGTTGTACGGAAGTAAAATTGAGGACGATATCCATTAAAGAATGGAGTATGACGTCCACCTTCTTCTTTTGTTAAAACATAAACCTCTGCGGAAAACTTAGTATGGGGCTTAATAGAACCGGGCTTTGCTAATACTTGACCACGTTCAATTTCTTTTCTATCTACACCACGAAGTAACGCACCAATGTTGTCACCTGCTTGGGCACTGTCTAAAAGCTTACGGAACATTTCTA
>JBMNUR010000036.1:0-16144 GCA_050946395.1 Peptococcales bacterium | reverse complement strand
TCGCCAAATGCTTCACTTAGCCTAAATGAAAGAAAAAGTTTTAGGTGGCATAAGTGCAACTAGGGCTTTCGCTTAAAGCTAAGCAAAAGCCAAGTTTTACTAATGATAAAATTATATGGATTTTGTTTTGAATAACTTTGTCAACAGGCTTAAAAGGCCTTTCGGCCTTTTAAGTTTTATTTAGTAAGATTGTTGTTTCGCTTTATTTTTATTTCCTTAAAATAATAAGATTTTTTTGTTCAAAAGAATCTGTTGGTTGACGATTTTACTGTTTCACTGTTCCACTGTTTCACGGAATCATTAAGAACTTCTGTACTCCAAAGGCCAATTAAAAGGCTTTTAGCGTTCTCGTTATCAGGGTCAGAATTTATGAGGGAATTTAAAAATTTTTCCGCTTGTTCGACTTGACCAATCTTAAGAGCATTATTTATCGTTTCACTTAAAAAACGTTGCCTCTGAAAATAGGAGTAGCTATGATATTTATTCCACCAGTTTATTTGTTGTTCATTAAAATCTTCCGGAGTTTTACTTTTTCTCGAACAAGATAAACCGAAAAAGACACTAAGACCGAGAATCGGCAACCAAAAAAACCCCAATTGTTGATTAGGTAATAATATTTTAGCTATTATAGTTATACAAATAAACCAAATTAAAATAGCTGCCGTCCGTTTCATAACTACCTCCGGATTAAATCCTTTGCTAACTTAATTATATTACACATAAAAAAATTTTAAAAGCCAAATAATTCAATACTATATTGTCTAAACGGCGGGCAGCTTCCTCCGCCCCTCAATTACTATTTACTAGTCACTGGCCACTAGTCACTAAACATCACATGTTTAGTAGCTCGTATTCTACATTTCCTATTTGCCCTGTCACCTTTAGCTTATTAACTTTTTGAAATTCTTTTACTGCCTTCTCTGTACCATAACCAAAAATACCATCGGCCTTACCTTCTAAATAACCTAAAAAAATTAATTTTTCCTGAACGGCGACAACATCCGACCCCCTAGCTCCTCTAAAAAGTGTTCTTTTATTATAAGATAAGCGACCAAAGGGATTACCGACAATAATTACTTCCGTATTTTGCTTTATCCAGGGGTAAAGTTCTTCTACGTCTCGATTTTGCATTCTAATGCAACCATGACTGGCCATTCTACCAATGGACCAAGGTTTATTAGTACCATGAATACCATATTTTCCCCAGGGGACATTGAGCCCTAGCCACCTCGTGCCAAAACCTGTTCCCCAATTTACTGCTTTATGTACAACTTTAAAGTTGCCAATTGGGGTAGGTGTGGATGACCGTCCAATAGCGACCGGATATACTTTAAAAGGTTCATTATTATCTAGTACCACTAATTTTAAATTAAAGGTATCTATTATTATTCGTACTTGACCTTGTGGGGCTTTAGTTGTTTGCTTGTTACTTATAGATACATCTTTATCTCCCAAGCGAATCCAAAGGTGCTCCTGAACAATACCATCAGGTTTAAGACCATTATCAATTTGAAATTCTTTTACTGCATATTCCATTTCTTCATCATATATACCATCAATTACTCCTCGATAAAAACCCAACTCCTTCAATCTTTCTTGCAGTTCAACGATGTCAGTGCCAACAAATGCAGGTTCTTTCAACCATATTTTTCTTGATTTTTCATAATCTGCTCCGCGAAAAGAAGATAAATTATCTGGCCACGTAAAACCTGACGTGAAAATTATGGCAAAAATAAATAAAAAGATAAATCTTCTATTTATCAATAGATTCACCCCTGCTTTACTGATCAATCGGCAATATTTTTTGCAATAACTACTTTATTAATACATAACGGAGTTTTAACTTTTAAAACAAAAAAACCCTACCACAAAAAATTTTAGAGTTTAATTCTAAGACCAGGGAAAAATATATCTAAACTAGAATTATCATGTAAATCATTGTATAATAAGACACAACTATCAGAGAGAGGAGTAATGATATGGCGTTAATTAATGAAAATTATCTTAAATTACAAGGAAGTTATCTATTTGCAGAAGTAGGTAGAAGAGTAGCAAAATATAAAAATGACCACCCTGATGCAAATATTATTCGCTTAGGCATCGGTGATGTAACCAGACCATTAGCACCTGCAGTTATCGAAAGCTTACATAAAGCTGTAGACGAAATGGCTCAAGGGGAAACATTCCGAGGATATGGACCAGAACAAGGTTATGAATTTCTTATCCAAACTATTATTGACAACGATTTTGTCCCTCGGGGTGTAGGACTTGAGATAGATGAAGTCTTTATAAGTGATGGGACTAAAAGTGATGTCGGCAATATCCAGGAAATTTTTGGTATTGATAATGTAGTTGCTATCACTGATCCTGTTTACCCGGTATATTTAGATAGTAATGTCATGGCAGGAAGAACTGGAAATTTCGCAAACGGTACATTTGAAAAAATAGTTTATATGCCTTGTAATGCTGAAAATAACTTTGTACCTGAACTTCCTAAAGAAAAAGTAGATATGATTTACCTTTGTATACCCAACAATCCCACAGGTACCACTTTGTCTAAAACGGAGTTGGAAAAGTGGGTGAATTATGCTAAAGAAAATAAAGCAATTATTCTTTTTGATGCAGCATATGAATCCTTTATTCAAGAAACAGATATTCCCCATAGTATCTATGAAATAGATGGTGCTAAAGAGGTAGCCATTGAATTCCGATCTTTTTCCAAAACAGCAGGTTTCACCGGAACACGGTGTGCTTATACCGTTGTTCCCAAAACTGTTATGGCTTACACAAACGATGGAAAGGCTCATTCTTTAAATACTCTATGGAACAGACGTCAAACCACCAAATTTAATGGTGTTCCTTATATTATCCAAAGAGCTGCCGAAGCTGTATATTCACCTGAGGGACAAAAGCAAATTAAAGAAACTATTGACTATTATATGACAAATGCCAAGATTATTCGTGAAGGACTAACAAGTATTGGCTTACAAGTTTTTGGCGGCGTAAATGCTCCTTATATCTGGCTCAAAACTCCCAATAATATGGATTCTTGGGCTTTCTTTGATAAACTTCTCACAGAAGTCAATATTGTAGGAACACCTGGCGAAGGCTTTGGCCCTTCCGGTGCCGGCTACTTCCGCTTGACCGCCTTTGGCACTAGGGAAAATACAGAACAAGCAATTGAAAGAATTAAGAATAATTTTAAGTTGTAAAAATAAAGGGGGTTCCCCCTTTATTTTACAGTATCTACAGTGGCTACAGAAGCTACAGTACCTACAGGATAAAACTACAAATATACCCGAATAGATATAATAGTATCCAACATAAAAAGGTCTGCCACATGGCAGACCTCAGAATGTAGACAAACTCCATATTTATCAACGTTACGCTGGCTCAGACAATTTATTGTGAATGAACTCAACGGCTTCAGGAATTAGCAAAACTCACCTTCGGTTCAAACAGTTGCTAATTCTGGTCTTCAGCCGTCTACGTTCTTTTTATCTAAACTCGCCAAATGCTTCACTAATGATAAATTTATATGGATTTTCTTTTGAATAACTTTGTCAACAGGCTGATGTATTATTTTTGTGTTTGCATTTACTATTATAAGGGTAAGAGTCTGTATAACAATATTTTGGGGGTATGCATGATGAGTGAGAAAAACAAGAGCGATGCAACTATTGATACCGGCTGCCTTGCTGCTAAAGAGGTTGCTAACAAAATCGGTTATGATTTAAAATGTGAAGGTGAAAAAGACGTAAAGAAGACGGTTGATCCCAACTGTGAAAAAGCCCAAAAAGTCGCTGCTACATATGGTCTTACAGTTGATTGTACAGTAGAAGTAGAAGAAGAATAGGTTTTAAGCTAAAAGGGACATTGCTGACAATTTAGTGTCAACGATGTCCCTTTTCCATTTCCTATAAATACTAAAACTGCGTCACCCTATGAAAAATTACATCCGTTATAAGATGCAAAAAGCAATATTTAAATCAATTGTCTTTTTTACTAGAATCTTTAAGAAATCTCCGAATACGCAATTTACACTTAGGGCACTTAACATCTTCCTCCACTGAATCTGTTTCTAAAAGCTCTGCAAATTCATGCTCGCAAGCAACACATCTAAAGTGCCTTTTTCCCGCAAAATGATAATTACCACCTTCTATTTTAATTGCCTTGCCCTCAATGATGGCCTCTGCTATCTTATTTCTGGCACTTACTAATATACGCTGAAAAGTAGCACGAGAAACATGCATACGCTCAGCACAATCAACTTGTTCTAGGCCCTCCCGATCTTTAAGACGTATTGCTTCTAATTCTTCCACATTTAAAACTAACTCTTCCAGCTTGGTTTTTGGTATACCTGCAGGTTTAAAATAGGTGAATTCCGGTGCAAATTCCACTCGCCGACTTTTAGGTGGTCTGGCCACACCCACCACCCCTTTCTAGTTCAATATTTCTACTAAATCGATAATTGATCTGTTTCAACCATTTATACATTGGCTATGACTATTATTACCTATTAAGGGTATCCCCTTAACGGATACTTTTATTTTATCAAATTAATAAGGAATTACTACTCTATTTGGTAGCAACTTCCCAAAAAATTATATATACTACACTATCTTTAAGAAATCAGATGTCTTACCAACAAGCTATTTGACCATCGGTGCGTGGGTCTGTACCACCATTTAGTATTCCAGTTTTAGTGTCACGCCAAATAATCTGCCCCCGTCCGAAACCATCTTCATCAATGGACTTCACGATATCATGCCCTCTTCTTGCTAAAGCTTGGGCAAGATGGTCGGGAAAATGAGGCTCAACCTTTACTGTTTTATTAGTGTGCCACATCCACCTGGGTGCATCCAAACTAGCTTGGGGATTGAGATTAAAGTCAATAGTATTCATCACAACTTGCATATGGCCTTGGGGCTGCATATACGCACCCATGACACCAAAGGGGCCGATTGGTTCATTATCTTTCGTTAAGAAACCTGGAATAATGGTATGATAGGTTTTTTTACCCGGCAATAAAACATTAATATGCTCGGGGTCCAAGGAAAACTCTCTGCCCCGATTTTGTAAGGCAATACCTGTATCAGGAATAACTATTCCTGAACCAAAATCACTATAATTGCTTTGAATATAAGAGACCATATTACCTTCATTATCGGCGGTAGCCAGATAAACTGTACCTCCGGCAGGAAGTGTTCCAGGTGCAGGTGTCAACGCTATATCAGTAATAAGCTGCCTCCTTTGAGTGGCAAATTCTTCAGCAAGGAGCAATTCCACTTTTGCTTTCATGTGTCTCGCATCAGTAATATAATGCTGGCCATCGGTAAAAGCAAGTTTCATAGCTTCAATCTGCTTATGGTATGTGTCAACACAGTCTTTAGCGGAAAAATCAAAGCCTTTTACAATATTTAAAGCCATTAAAGTAGTAAGTCCATGACCATTGGGTGGAATTTCCCAAACATCATAACCTCGATAGTTGATTTTAATAGGTTCTACCCATTCCGGATAATAGCCGGCTAAATCTTCCTCATCTAAAAAACCACCATGTTTTTTCGAAAAGGCTGCAATTTTCTCAGCCAATTCACCACGATAAAAGGCTTCAACTTTTGTGTCAGCAATTAGTTGTAATGTCCTAGCATGGGCCTCAGATTGCCAGACTTGACCGGCAGTGGGAGGTTCACCATTAATGGTGAATGTATCAAACCAAGGTTTAAATTCTTCCCCGCGAAAGCTCCCTTTAAGCTCGTCTACTGCTTTGCGCCAATACTTAGCTAAGATGGGAGAAAGGGGGTACCCCTCAGAGGCATACATGATTGCCGGCTTTAAAAGTTCGGAAAAAGGTAGTCTGCCAAATCTTTCAGAAAGAGCAGCCCAAGCCCCAGGTGTTCCCGGTACTGTTACAGGTAACCAACCATGCTGAGGCATTTTATGATGGCCTCTATTTTTAACAGCCTCAACTGAAATTGCTTTAGGTGCACATCCACTAGAATTTAAACCATGTAATTTATCATTAGACCAAACCAGGGCAAAAGCATCTCCGCCTATACCATTGGAAGTTGGTTCAACAACTGTTAAGCAAGCTGCTGTTGCAATTGCAGCATCAATAGCATTACCGCCCTTTTTTAAGATCTCAAGACCAGCCTGAGCTGCTAGAGGCTGAGAAGTTGCCACCATGCCATTTTTGGCATAGATAGACATCCTTTGTGATTTATAAGGATAAGATAGGAAATCATATTGCATAATTAAACACATCCTTTATCTTACTATTTACCATACAAGAAGCAAGAAATCAGATCGCCACGTCCCTATCGCTACTCGCGATGACATAGCTAGTCCTTTAATTCACGCCCACTCGCCCACGAATAAACGAATCAACGAATCAACGATTCTAAACAAGTCCTCGCTCTGCAAAACTCATGTATTTATCACCAGCAACAAGAATATGGTCAATGACTTTAATATCAATGGGGCTAAGAGCGGTTTTTATCTTATGAGTAACATCAATATCTGCTCGAGAAGGATTAAGACTTCCCCCCGGATGGTTGTGAGCTAAGATGACACTATGGGCCTGATGCCGCAAGGCTGTTTCGACAATTAGCCGGGGATAGACCGGAGCTTCATTAATAGTCCCCTCATGGACTAAAGCCGCATGAATAACCCTGTTTTGAGTATCGAGACAAATAATATAAAAAACTTCGTAAGTTCTGCCGGTAAAAAGGGTAAGGGCATATTCACCGGCTTTTTGAGAACTATTTAAAACAGGCTTTTCTCCCCATTTTCCTCGGAAATACCTACGGGATAAAGAGGGTATCAAGGATACTAAGATTGCAATATTTTCGGTAACTTTACAACGTTTGGCTATTTCCTCGGGTGAAGCTTCAAAAAGCAAAGCAAGACTACCAAACTCTTTGATCATGCGATGGGCCAATTCATTGGTATCTTTCATGGGAATCGCATAAAATAAGAGCATCTCTAAAACTTGGTGATCTGCAAAACTATCCAATCCTTCTTGCAAATATCTTTCTTTTACCCGTTTACGATGTCCTTTATGTAGATTTTCCATATTCTCTTCCTTTTTATCAAATAATATTTCATTCATAACTTCTCTAAAAATTAAATTTATCCTCCCCTAAAAATCATTAGAGAAATCAGGTACAAAGAAAACAAAAAAGGCCGAAGTTTCCACTCCAACCTTGAATACTCTTCATGACCTATAGATTTTCTATTTTAACTACCGTACCGGAAGCTGTAACCATTAGCATATTACCACCTTGACCCAGTACTTCGTAATCAATATCTACTCCTACTACAGCATTACCACCCAATGACTGGGCCCTTTTTTCTAATTCATGAAGTGCTTTTTCGCGAGCACTAATTAGTTCGTTCTCATATGCACCTGACCGACCTCCGAAGATATTGGTTAACCCTGCTGCAAAGTCTTTAATGAAATTAACGCCTGCAATAACTTCACCAAAGGCAATTCCTTTGTATTCAACAATTTTTTTGCCCTCAATATTTGGTGTTGTGGTTACTATCACCTAACATTCCTCCTTTCAATTTTCTTTTTCGTTTTCAATGGAAGTATTTTTATGGGGTTTTAATCTACCTGATTTACGTGCAGCTTCTCGTAAAATATATTCGATCTGGGAATTGACACTTCTAAATTCATCGGCAGCCCAAGCCTCAATAGTTTCATAGAGTTTCATGTCGATTCGTAAAGGAAAATTCTTCCTGACCATATTATATACCGTTCTAATATATTGTTCCAGTATTAATAACAGGTTGGGCAGAACGATCGGAAACAATGGCTACCAACAGGTTATTAATCATGGCCGCTTTTCTTTCCCCATCTAATTCAATTATCCCATCGTTTTGTAATTGAGCAATAGCCATTTGCGCCATTCCAACTGCACCTTCAACAATTTTTTGCCTTGCCGCTAAAATTGCAGTAGCTTGCTGACGTTGGAGCATGGCACTAGCAATTTCCATAGCATATGCCAGATGTGTTAAGCGAGCATCTATAACTTCAACACCTGCTCCCTCAAGCCTATCTTGCAATTCTCTGGCAAGCTCCGAAGCAACTTCCTCTGTATTACCCCTTAGGGAGTATCCCCCATCATCAAAGGTATCATATGAATACTTTGTTGCTACATGACGTAAGGCAGTTTCGCTCTGAATTTCCACAAAAGTTTCATAATCATCAACTTCAAAAACAGCTTTGAAAGAATCAACTACTTTAAAGACGATAACTGCTGCTATTTCAATAGGGTTACCTTCCACATCATTAACCTTTAAGGTTTTGCTATTAAAATTTCGAACTTTAAGGGAAACTTTTTTACGCATTACAAGGGGAATAGTCATCCAGATACCCTGTTCACGAATAGTCCCTACATAAGTACCGAAAAAAGTAAGTACTTGGGCCTGGTTAGGTTGAACTACCACAATACCACTTACAATAAGTACAATTGGAATAATTAATAATCCCCCGATTATAAACTCCAAATTTATAAATGACCAAACTGTTGCCCCTAAAAGCAGAAAACTAAAAAGAATTGCTAAAAACCCATTTACTTTCCATGCCTTTTTTTCCATAATATCGCCTCCACTTCATTTTGATATATATATGATATCACTTTTTGCATTTTTAGGCAAGGAAATAAATAACCATTTTACATGCCAACTTATACCGAAATTATGACAGAACATAAAAGTTTTTCCAAAAACCAATAGTTGTTACCAAAATTTTCATTTTTGTATTATAATAATGGCAGGAAGTGTCGAAATATTAAGTTTTTGGGAGGAGATACTCAAATGATTAGATGGAAAGATGAATATAAAATTGGGATACAGCTAATTGACGAACAACACAAAAAGCTTTTTGAAATTTGCGATAGAACCTATGCCCTTTTACAAAATGAGATTTTCCTTGATAAATATGATAAAATTATTCAAGTTTTAAATGAATTAAGAGATTATACTATCTATCATTTTGAAACTGAAGAAGAATACATGAGAAAAATAGGTTATAAAAAATTACTGTCCCATAAGGTTTATCATACTGACTTTATTGATAAGATTAAAAGCCTAGATTTCGAGAAAATTGATGAGCAACAAGATGCAACAATTATTGAAATCTTGGATTTCGTTCTTAAGTGGATTGAAAATCATATTTTAACTGAAGATAAAAAAATAGTTTTATAAAAAATATCTAATCTCGCCAAGGCTTCGCTTAGCCTAAATGAAAGAAAAAGTTTGAGGTGGCATAAGTGCAACTATGGCTTTCGCTTAGGAGCTAAGCAAAAATCAAGTTTTACTAATGATAAATTTATATGGATTTTGTTTTTAATACCTTTGTCAACAAGCTGAGGCGGACAATGTTGTCCGCCCTGCATTACTATCGTAAGTAAATTTGTAAAGACTTTTCTAGTGGGGAATCTCATCTTGGCACTTGTTTTCGATATATGTAAGAATTTCCTTCCGGGTAGCACCTTCTAACTGCATTTCTAATGCTTCATCTAAAATTACCTTAAAGTTTGGCCCAGGGCTTAAACCTAATTCAATTAAATCCTTGCCTTGCACCAGGGGTGTTATGGCCTTATTTAAACCTAGAGTTTCAATTTTATCCCTAAACCATTTTTGGATAAGATTTGAATCTGTATCCTCTACTTTACCTCGCCCCTTCCGATCGGCTTCAGCTAGTAGCATAAGTTCTTCAATATCCACACGACGAGCAAGCCTTCTTAAAGCCGCATCTGATGCTTGATTTTTCCAGAGAGCAAAAGGATGCATATGTTCGCGTACTAAAGTAGTTACTCCCCTAAGAAAATGTTTATCACCACTAAAGCGAGTTAAAAAATCATAAGCTATTTTTTCTCCTTCTCGATCATGTCCATGAGAAGTTATTCGGTCACCAACTTTGGTTACTTTGGGTTTTCCCAAATCATGGGTTAGTGCTGCCCACATTAATATTGCCGGATCTTTTGATTTATCACGGAGTTTCGCCGCTTCATCTACCACAAGCATAGTATGTGCCCAAACATCACCCTCAGGATGATGTTTAGGGGGTTGGGGGCAATTAATTAATGCTTTTAACTCTGGAAATAGAAAATCAACTATTCCTAACTCCCGCATAAGTTCAAAACCAAGAGAAGGCTTTTGTGCTTTTAATAAAAGTTTTTCTACCTCGGCAAAAATCCGTTCTTTAGGTAAAAACTTTAATTCTGGCACTAATTTCTGCATAATTGATGTTGTATCAGGGTGAATTTTTAATTCAAACCTAGCTGCAAATTGAATGCCCCGCAAAACCCGTAAAGGATCCTCCCCAAAAGTTAATGGATCTACACAACGAAGGATTTTATTTTTAAGATCTTCTTGACCACTAAAGGGATCTATTATTTTACCACTTAAAGCTTCCATCATCATGCTATTAATAGTAAAATCCCGCCTTCTCGCAGCATCTTCCAGGGGTAAAAAAGGATTAATTTCGACTTTAAAATCCTTATGACCCGTCCCATTTTTTATTTCTGTGCGTGGTTGACTAAAATCAACATCTAAACCGCTTACGCGTAAAACACCAAAACTTTTTCCTACAACATCTACTTTGCCAAAGAAAGACAAAACATCTACTAATTCTTCCGGTGATATTCCGTGAACTTCGATATCTATGTCTTTTGGTGTAAGTCCCAAAAGATAATCACGGACATAACCACCTACATAAAAACACTTAGCTCCTTTTTTACTAAGAGTATGTAAAATATTATGAAGTTCAATCATGAAACGCCTCCCAGAAGCCTGAGTTTAATCTATTTTAAACTTATGATATACAATCCTGTAGCTAATTACTCCAACAGTAAATTCTAGCTAAAAGAAAAAGCCGAAAAATCGGCTTTCAGAATGTAGACAAACTCCATATTTATCAATGTTACGCTGGCTCAGACAATTTTATTGTGAATGAACTCAACGGCTTCAGGAATTAGCAAAACTCACCTTCGGTTCAAACAGTTGCTAATTCTGGTCTTCAGCCGTCTGCGTTCTTTTTATCTAAACTCACCAAATGCTTCACTTATGATGAAATTATATGGATTTTGTATTGAATAACTTTGTCAACAGGCTGAAAGCAGAAAAATCGGCTTTGTTTGTATGAATTCCGGTAAATGATTACTCAATGATAGTAAGGAAGTCATCTACTGGTCTTCTCTCAGTTATATATTCATTTAGGATATTATCCATATCACCATAACCAAGAGCTATTCCGATGGCAATTGAAAATTCTGCCGGAATTTTAAGTTCTTCCCTGATAATATTGGGGTAAGAGGCCATCATTACAGCGGGTACAGTATTTAATCCATAATGTTCTGCTACTAGCATTATACTTTGAGAAATAGCACCTAGATCAAATAATGACCATTGGGTCAAAGCGCGATCCATGCATACAAAAATAACCGCGGGAGCACCAAAGAATTTATAATTATTTTCAGTAAATTTATTTCTTGCTTCTTTATCGTGACGTTCAATTCCTAAAGTAGCAAAACGTGCCTTACCCATTGTCCGTGTTCGGTTCATATGGGCCTCTGGCCATTCTTTTGGAAAAGTTATATCTGGATCTGGAGTAACTCCACTTCTAAAAGTTTCTAAAAACCGTTTCCGCAGTCGTTCAAGAGGCTCACCAGTAGCCACGAATAATTCCCAAGGCTGAGTATTAGCCCAGGAGGGTGTTTTTTTAGCCGCCTCCATTATTTTTAAGATGGTATCTTTGTCGACCCGAGCATCTTTGAACGCTCTTATACTTCGACGAGTTTGCAATGCTTGTACAACATCCATTATAAAAAACCTCCTACTATGTTATATTTATTTTATTATACCCTATATTCTTAATTAGCAAAACACTACCTAAGTTTTAAGGTTCATAGATATTCGTTTTAAGTTTTATTCATTAATTTTTAAACTTAATCTGATTAAATATTATTATCAATTAATCGGAACCTTTTATTATATAACACATTGAATTTTAGTAGACTATACTATAAAATTGATGGTAGAATGTTTACTATCAGGAGGTGGAAACAGTGAAAAGGTATTTGGTGAAACTTGTAGATACCAATGGTGTTGTATCCGATGACAGAATATTCGCTAATAAAGCGGAAGCGGAAATCTATATGACTGAACAGGAGAAAAAAAGCAACGGTTGGGAGTTACAAATTTTCGAATATCCATCAACTACCTGTAAAAGCCTTGTTTAATTTCGAATTTAAATTGTAATTAGAAATATATAGGCCGGGTCAAGGGTTTAACCCGAACCGGCTTTCGTCTATTGGTGGCACGTAAGAGCAAAAGAATGACTTTACGGCAAAAGTTTATTTACTTCTGTACTCAAAGATAAAATACCTGCCGGGCAATTTTCTACACAGGTGGAGCATTTAATACAATTAATATTGTCATATTGATTATCCTCGGAGAATTCTAAATATGGTGTTAATTGAAAAGGACAAACCCGAGCACATTTAGCACAACGGCGACATTTATCTTTATCTAAAATCGTAACCTTTTTCTCAATCTTTCTGGTTACACCTAAAATTTTACCCAGTCCATGAGATGCTTTTTGCATTGTCCCCATCGGACAAAATTGACACCAAGTTCTTGGAGTAGTAAATACTGCAAAAAAACCGCCGATTAACAAAACTACCAAATAAGTACCAACAAAAACTGATCCTAATTTATCTAGAAAATCTAGGGTTTGCCACGCTTCAAAGGCATTTATAATCTTCTTGGAAAAGTTAAACATAAAAAAGATAAAGAACAGAAGGATAAATGATTTTGATTTCAGAAACCCCGGAATTTCACTATTACGACTAATCGGCAATATTAATCTATCAAACAGACTACCGTGGGGACAAAAATTACCACACCAGTATCTACCGGTAAAAAAGGACATTATAGTTAAACCGGCCATGATTAAAATGACCAGTAACCCTAATTTAGGTTCCCAAAGTCCCCCAAAGGCAACTATTATCGTAAACAACCAAGCATATTTTCTAATAAAAGTAAAGGTACGATTCGTTTTAATAAAATCAGTTTTTTTAGCCAAAATCAACCCTCCATAGAAAAAATGTAGATACATACCCCTCGGGGGTATGTATCTACATTATACTCTGGCTGACTCGGTTTGTAAAGCACATTAAAAATGGAAATGGATGGTAAACTCATGCTTTATTTTTATCGCATGTTTCACTGTAAGGCTCAAGATGCACTATAACTTGCGCATTCCTATTTACTTCCTTTCGGATTTTCTCTTGAATATCATGAATTAATTTATGGCATTCTTTAACGTTCATATTTGCATCAATCATAATGTGCATATCAATATGCAAATCAATTTTACTCCCCCGACTCCGAATATTATGGACGTTTTCAACCTGCTTAAAACCTTCGGCTATACTTCTTATCTTTTCTGTATCAACAACCGCTTTATCCACTAGGACATCACTATTATCTTTAAAGATTTCATAAGCTGCGTGAATAATAAAAATTGCGACAACTAGGGATACAATTGGATCAATAACCGGGGGAAAACCAAATTTGATAAAAATAAGAGTGACTAATACGCCAGTTGAAACATAGATGTCACTTCGCGTATGCATTGAGTCAGAAATTAAAATTTGGCTGTTTAATTTCCGGCCTTTTTTATATTCAATAGTGCTTACAAATATATTAATAAAAAGTGTTGCAATAAGTACAATAAGGCTTTCTAAGGTAATATTAGGCATAACAGGATTAACAAATCTCCCAAAAGCCCCAATGATTATTTTCACACTAATAAGAAACAACATTCCGGCGATAAATAGCCCAGCAAGGGTTTCAAATTTCCTATGACCGTAAGGATGATCCTCGTCTACAGGCTTGGAAGCAAACCAAATACCAATTAAACCAATTATATTGGATGACGCATCCCCTAGTGAATGAAATCCATCTGCAGTCATACTAGTACTTTTAATAATGTTTCCAACAAGTATTTTAGATAAAGCCACAGTCAGATTGGCAAAAAGAATCATCAAAAGTACCTGTTTTACTTTACTATAGTTATCAGTTGCCATAAAAAATCAGCCCCCTTTCCTTTTTAGTAATTGCCAAATAAAAAAACCATGGGATAATCGTTTTCCGACAATGCCCATGGATTTTATCCACTGCTTCAACATGAAGCCCAGCCCATTGTACTAAATCTGTAATTGGCCTGCTTTTTTTATATATTATAATACATTCATATGATTATTTCAATAAAACTAGAATCGGAAAGATAAGGTAGATTAGAAGCTAATCACTTAATCTATTAACAGGTATATCTATTATTTCATCATATTCTTTAGTAAAACTTAATCTCTCAAGTAGCAATTGGTAATGTTGACCTTTACCCAAGAATTGTAAGGTGCGTTCATAGGTGATGGTTCCATCTGAATGCTTTTGATGGTCACCGAAAATTGTTTTTTCCAGTGAAATGCGTTTTCCATCAACTAATAGATACACTTTCTCCAGTAATACATCTTCGTCTGTCACAATTGTAAGGTAACTAGCATTATCTCGGGTATAAAGTTTCTTTAGTAGGATTTCATTTCCTTCTACATCAATATTTATTTCCTCCCCTTCTAAATTAAGCTCTACTAACTTATGTGTATTCTTAGAAAAAGGCAGCTTATTCAATCTTATTTTTAGATCCTGAAAATCTCTTGGTAAAGGCTCAAATCTACCTTCAAATGTTAATCCTAGTGGGGAGCTGCGTAACCCACTACCCATTTCGGGGATTACTATTCCATCTGCTAGTAAATCATAATCTAAATTAAGTCGGTGATTTCTACTTATTTCTATGTTTTTGCGTGTTTCGGCCGGTAATTTCAGAGTTCCTTCTACTAAAGTCATCGTTGGTGAAGCTGTGATACTATTAAACAATACTTTACTTTCATCAACGCTAATTGTTTTATTTAAGGGTTGTTTTATGGTATAACCCATAGCTTTACCGCGATCAAGCTTAAAAGCAATACTTCCTTCACCTATAAATTTACCCTTTTCTGATAGTGAAAACTTAAAGGTTAAGTTTCTCTCATAAAAAGCCGGGGTTTTAAAATCATGCAGCCATTTAATTTCCGTCTTCTCCTCATTATGAATACCATGCCCACTAGTAGAATGATACGTTTTAAACTTCCCTTCCATAACAACTGGAAACAAACTAAAATTATCAATATTTTTTTCTGGCGATTCTATGGAATAAAAGGCAATTAGCCTGTTTTCATCAAACATAATGCCATCTAAGGTTACTTTAACACCATTTGGGAAAGTATAACTTTTATTAATTTCCTGCCCTCTACCTAGTTCATTAAGGTCACTAATAGCACCATTCATTAGTTCATCATACCCTAACAACTTTTTACCGTAATAGGCAATTGCATCATAATTATAGGTAAAAAGCATTGCGAAAATAAGAGCCACAGCGATTAGTCCTGCTTTCCGTTTTGGCTTTACGTGGTTCAAAGCCTTTTGTAAGCATAATTCCATTTCATCAGGAGCAGTGCAATTTTTAAATGCTCTTCCTTTTTCTAAAAGCATTTCCTCGATTGACTTAGTCAAAATAATCACCACCTAAGCTCTCTTTAAGTTTTTTTAATCCATTGAAAACCCTTGATTTAACAGTCCCCACCGGTACTTGGGTAAGCTCGGCAATCTGCTCATAATCCATATCCAAAAAATATTTTAGTTTGATGGCTTCCTGTTGGTGTAAATTTAAAAGAGTAAGATGCTTACCTAAATCAACTTGTTCATCCTTTAGGCTAAATTTTTCGTTATAGGGAATTTCCGGTAACCTATCAAGAAAAATCACTTTCTTTTGTTTTCTAATTAATTTTCTACAACAATTTACTAAGATTGTCTTGCTCCAACTATAAAATGATTCCGGTTTCTTTAGCCTTTTAATATTTTGATGTAAGATAAGAATCATATCTCCTAAAGCATCCAGGGCATCTTCTTGATTATTTAAATAAATATAAGCTAATTTATAATATTCATCCTTTTTTTCCATAACTAACTTAACTAAAGCATTTTTATCGCCTTTTTTTGCTTTAACTATTAATTCTGACGTATCATCCAAGAG
>JBMNUR010000035.1:0-16467 GCA_050946395.1 Peptococcales bacterium | reverse complement strand
ATACAATTAAAACTAAAGCCAGAATATTGTCCATCTTGTAAAAGTCCTTTCTCTATACACATCAATTGTATTACAGTTGATACTTCTTTTCTTCATAATCCTTTACAAAATATCGTTTCCCTTTTTTTATTATTTCGTGGCCTTCCATTTCCAGTAAAATTTTCTGCTGCTCTATACCCCCGGGATATTTTTCGTTTAATTCTCCGCCCTTTTTAAGAGTTCGCCAAAAAGGTGTTAAGTCACTACTCCCTTGTTCTTCTCTTTCTCGGGAGGCATTGGCCACAATATTGATAAATATCCCCGCTGTAAGCTGACAGGTGAAGTCCGCATCGTGATTTTTAGCAAGAAAAGCCCTTATTTCATCGGAAGTAATTAACTTGCCATAGGGAATTTTTTTCATTACCTCATCATACTGGATAGGGGCAGCAATAAGCATATTACCACAACCAAAGCGTTTAGCCATCTTATCGTCAAAACCAACAAATTTTACCTTTGGTAAATCTTTAGAGTTATGTAGCTTCTCATTGTATGTTTTTTTCGCCATACCTTTCATTCCCTCCAAATGATATTCATTACTCAACCTCAATTACTGTTCCAACATTACAAAAGAAAAATCTTTCGCCGAATTCTTGGCGCAGGGTAAGAGCCGCAGCAAAGCCGGTGCAATGGGATACTCCAATATTTTTTATATCAAATTCCTTGAGCATTTTAAAGGTAGCTTCTCTTTGTTCCGTACTTACTGGTCCTAAATGTGTTCCTCCAATTACCATCCAGATTTTATCACAGCCGGTCTTTTTCACTGCATAATCTAAGATATTAATTATTCCCGCATGAGCACATCCTAAAACAATAAATAGACCCTTGGAAGTATGAAAAACCAGGGATTGATCATCAAGGACTTTATCAGGAATAAAATTATCCCCATCCTTAATCATAAGACCGGAATCACCAACTTCAAAATCATAAACCCTTGGAATCTCACCGGTTAAATACATTTTAGGAGCAAGTTCAGACCATTTTTTATTAGAGATAAATCTTGCCCCTTTACTTTTTAAGAGTAAAGGATTATGGGGAACTCCTACATATCTACAGGTATTTTCGCCAATATTATAGCTTTCCTCAAAGATTGCCGGATGAATGTATACATTTGTTTCACTTTTTAACTGTAGAACTGAAAGAAGTCCACCGGTATGATCATAATGCTTGTGACTTAAAATTATCCCTTTGATTGTTGATAAATCTTTTTGCAATACCAGACTATTATTGATAATCCCAATACCCTGCCCGGTATCAAAAAGATAGTTTCCCCATGATGTTTCTAAAAAAATGCTTAAACCATGCTCAGCTATAGCTCCGGGTACGTGAAACACACTATTTTCGCATAAAACTGTAGCTTTGATTTGCAAAAAACTTCCCTCCTTCTATTCCTCATTTTGCCATGTGTATTTATCTACTAACCTGTTCGCCTATTCGTTGGGTAGCTATAAGGCCTATCCCCTACTCACATATTCTTCCTACAAAGTACAAAAATAGCCCCAATAAAGGGGCTGCTATTATTATCTTCTCCGTAAAAATTCGGGAATTGTCCAATCTTCTGTGGGGAAATTCTTAATAGGAATTTTACCCTCCTCTTTTGAGGACTTAACAACTTTAGGTTGGTCAAAACCAGTGGCAATGACCGTAACCCGAATATCTTCTTTTAAATTTTCATCAATCACTGCACCAAAGATAATATTGGCTTCAGGATCTGCTGCTTCAGCAATGATTTCCGCTGCTTCATTAACTTCAAATAAACCTAAGCCTGAACCACCGGTAATGTTCAAAAGTACGCCTTTAGCTCCTTCAATAGATGTCTCCAGTAAAGGTGAAGAAATCGCATTACGAGCAGCTGTTACAGCCCGATTTTCTCCTTTAGCAGTACCGATTCCCATCAAAGCTGAGCCAGTGTTATGCATAATAGTTTTAACATCAGCAAAATCCAGGTTAATAAGTCCAGGAACAGCAATTAAATCAGAGATACCTTGGACCCCCTGACGTAAAACATCATCGGCAATCCGAAATGCATCATTAATGGAGGTGTTTTTATCTACTACTTGTAATAAACGATCATTGGGTATAGTTATCAATGTATCTACTTTTTCTTTAAGACTAGCTACACCTGCCAATGCTTGTTGGGACCGCTTACGACCTTCAAATGTAAAAGGCTTGGTTACTACACCTACTGTTAATGCACCTATTTCTTTTGCCACTTCTGCTACTACCGGAGCTGCACCAGTCCCTGTACCGCCACCCATGCCTGCGGTAACAAAAACCATATCTGCACCTTTTAAAACTTTTATAAGCTCGTCCCTACTTTCATCAGCAGCATTTTTACCAATTTCGGGGTTAGCTCCTGCCCCTAATCCACGGGTAAGCTTAGTGCCTATCTGAATCTTTGCTTCCGCTTGTGATAGGTATAAAGCTTGTGCATCTGTATTAACAGCAATAAATTCAACACCTTTTAATCCGGCATTAATCATTCTATTTACGGCATTACTACCGCCGCCACCTACTCCGATTACCTTTATCTGGGCAAACTGATGAATATCAATATCAAATTCTAACATGAAGCCAGCAACCCCTTTCATCGATTGTTACTATGTCTCAAAATTAAATGGTCTTTATTTTCTATCTTTAGATTCAACACTACAAGAGATTTTCCCTTTTTTTTAACTCTTATTTTCTTTTAATTATTGGGGGCCCCGAAAAACGCAAATCAAGATATTCAATACTTTTAGGATTGATGTTTCTTTCATTAAAATCCTCCAAAATATCAAGCAAGTCAACTAATTTATCTTTTATATCATCAGTAGAACCTAAGCGAATCTCAATCCCATCCAAGGTATAAGCTAAAACATAGCTTTTATTTGCAATATTTATATCCACTAGATAGTCTAAAAGCTCGGCTGGACTTTCTTTAATAATATCTAAAGCCAAAAACAGTCCATTGTTATTGATAATTTGCCCCGGTCCCGGTAATTCTTCTAAAGTTATACCACTTAGTACCGGCAAAGGATACTCACCTATGTCCTGAACCAAGGCTAAAAAGTAACCTTCTTCACTAACCTGGATAAAACCATCCTGAGAAACTAAAAGACCTACCGGTTTTCTTTCAGAAACGTGGATTTCCACAGTATGGGGTAAACGACGTTTAATCTGCACATCTTTGATTAATGGGTGGAGAGATATTTTTTTAATAATTTCTTCCTTCTTAATCTTCATGATATTTTGATCAGTACTTAACTGACTGAGGCTTAAAATTTTATCTTCAGCCAACAACTTATGACCCGTTACATTTATATATTTAATATTAAAAACCGGGGAATGGATAAAAAAGTATAAACCAACAAATACAATAAAAATATAAATAATAGGAGTAGGAAATTTATATCTTTTTTTATTTCGTCTCCTATTATTAGTGTGTTTATAGCTTTCCATGTCCAGTACATTCATCCTGTTTCACCCTATAATTTCCTATGAATATAAAAAATGCCTTCAACTCATTATAGCAATAGTGCTATAACTTGTCCAAGGTTTCGTTTTAGGAAAAACCTGCTCGGCAGGTTTTTCCGTAGCTACAGTGCCTACGGTGGCTACAGTGCTACAGATATTCGTTTATTCGTCTATTCGTCTTTTTAGACGTTTTGTTTGCTTCGCAAAGGAGATTGCCGCACCCTTTAGGGCTCGTAATGAAAAAATAGTGCGTCGTGTCCTACAGATGACAATAGCGTTACTTTTATTGATTAATAGGTTTTTCGTGCCCACGAATAGACGAGTAGACGTCCGTCAAATTTCTTCTCGGTTGGTTTCCGTTACACGAATTACTTTGGCCCCTATGCCCCGTAATTTCTGCTCAAAATTTTCATATCCACGATCAATATGATAGATAGAATCTACAATTGTTGCATCTTCTGCAGCCAGACCGGCAATGGCCAGAGCCGCACCGGCCCGTAAATCTGAGGCATTGACAAAAGTACCGGTTAAGTTTTTATTGATTTTGCCTTTGATAACTGCAATTCTCCCTTCTAGTTTAACATCTGCTCCCATCCGGCGTAATTCATCTACATGTTTATAGCGATTTTCAAAAATATTTTCACTAATAATACTAGTTCCTTGAGCAACTGAAAGAAGGGCCATAATTTGGGGTTGCATATCTGTTGGAAAACCTGGATAAGGCATTGTCTTTATATCTACAGCTTTTAAACTCTCGGGAGCGGTAACTCTTACTACCCCTACTTTTTCTTCAACAATCTTTACTCCCATATCTCTGAGTTTCGCTACCGTTGACTCCATGTGACGTAAATTTACATTTTCAATTCTGATATCACCTTTGGTAATGGCTGCTGCTGCCATAAAGGTTCCCGCTTCAATCCGATCAGGTATTACGGTATGTTCTGTTGACCCTAATTTATCCACACCTTCTATAGTGATTATATCTGTTCCGGCCCCTTTAATTTTAGCTCCCATATTATTTAAAAACTTTTGCAAATCAACAATTTCCGGTTCTTTGGCTGCATTAGAAATAACAGTTTTACCCTGAGCCATTGTGGCAGCCATCATCAAGTTCTCTGTTGCTCCCACACTGGGAAAATCTAAATAAATCTCACTACCTTGGAGACGACCGGCGGTGGCTTTAGCTTCAATAAAGCCAAACCTTTCTTTAATCTCGGCTCCCATTGCACCTAATCCCTTAAGGTGCAAATCCATAGGACGTGAGCCAATGGCACAACCACCGGGAAAACTAAGCTTTGCCGTACCATATTTAGCCAAGAGCGGCCCCATCACCAAATTTGAAGCTCGCATTTTCCGCATTAAAAAATCGGAGATCTCGATAGAATTTACTTTTGTGCTATCGATTTTCATGGTCGTTCCTGACCACTCAATAGTACAACCTAAGAATTCTAATACCTCTTTCATGACTTGAACATCACGTAACCTTGGCACATCTGAGATAGTATTAATACCTGAGGAAAGAAGTGAAGCAGCTAAAATAGGTAAAACTGCATTTTTAGCACCGCTTATTCTCACGGAACCAGAAAGAGGATTTCCACCCATAATTATATACTTCTCCATATTATCCCCCCAAAATCTGTATTTCTGGTTCTAACCCAATACCGTATTTTTCATAAACCTCCCCCTGTACTTTTTCAATTAATGCTAATACATCACTGCATTTTGCCCCTCCATGATTAACAATAAAATTAGCATGTTTTTCGGAAATCTGAGCATCACCAACCTGATAACCTTTTAGTCCTACACTTTCTATTAATCTCCCGGCTGAATCACCGGGTGGATTTTTAAATACACTACCAGCATTAGGGTACTCCCAGGGCTGTTTTGTTTTCCGAAAAATTAAGTATTCTTCCATCTTACTTTTAATATCATCACTAAAACCAGGTTTTAATTTAAGGGAAACTTCGATAACTATATAGTTATTTGTTTTTAATTTACTAGCTCGGTAAGTAAATCCTAGATCATTTTTAGTAAAATAAGACCGCTGACCTTGATAATCCATAGTAACAACACTCTTTACTACATTTTCCATCGCACCGCCATGGGCACCGGCATTCATAATTACCGCTCCCCCAAGAGTGCCAGGGATACCCGCGGCAAACTCCAAGCCTGTTAAACTTTTATCTGCAACCTGTCGAGCTAAATAAGGAAGCCTTACTCCGGCTTCTGCTACTATTACTTTGTCAGTTATTTTAAGACTTTTTAGACCACTAATATTTATAACTAATCCTCGAATACCTTCGTCTCTGATTAAAAGATTTGATCCACCGCCAATAATTGTAATAGGAAGCTTAAAAAAATTTGCAACATTTAAAGCATTTTCCAAATCTTTGCAATCCAATGGTGTAAAGAATAAATCAGCCGGCCCCCCGATACGCCAAGTGGTATGCCGGCTCATGGACTCTGAAACTATGAGAGTTCCTTTTAATTCGCTTTTTAAAGTATCGGTAACTTTTAATAAATCCATAAAAACATCCTCTCTAAATAGAGGTTATTATATGCTTTTCGGTTGCCAGGATATTAGCTAAATCAACTCCAACCTGCCAAATGTTACCGGCACCAAGGGTAAGTACCAAGTCCCCGGGCAGCACATAAGAAACCAAGTAATTGAGTAAAGACTGTCTTTCTTTAAAATACTCTACATCAATTCCCGGTGCTAAATAATCAACTATAGTTTGGGTGGATATTCCCGGAATTGGCTTTTCACCGGCGGAATACACTTCATCTAAAATTAATTTATCTGCTACAGTAAAACTTTGGGCAAATTCTTTAGCTAAAGCCTGAGTACGTGTATAGCGATGGGGTTGAAAAACAGCAATAACTCTACCTTCATGGCTAGCTCTAGCCGCTTTTAGAGTCGCTTTAATTTCGGTAGGATGATGTGCATAATCATCTACGATTTGAATGTTATTAACCTTTTTAATTAGTTGAAAGCGCCGCTGTACGCCCTTAAAACTCGCTAAAGCTTTGGCAATATCAGAAAAACCAATGCCAAATTCCTGCCCCACGGCTATAGCGGCTATGGCGTTACTTATATTATGCTCACCGGGCACATTTAGTTCCAATGTACCTAAAAGTTTTTCTTTATAATAAATATTAGCTCGAGTTTTTAGGCCCTCAAAAACTATATCCCGGGCAGTATAGTCGGCATCTTTCGAAAATCCATAAGTAATAAGCTTACCGGGAACATCTTTGGAAAGTTCCCGCACATGAGGATTATCTATGCATAAAATAGAAAATCCATGGGGATTTCCCATTTGCACAAATTCTTTAAAAGCTTTAATAATGTTTTCAAGTGAACCATAATGATCCAAATGATCATCTTCAATATTGGTAATTACTGTTGACCAGGGCTTTAACTTCAAAAAAGAACCATCACTTTCATCAGCTTCAGCAACTAAATAATCACCATTCCCAAGTTTGGCATTACCACCAATATCATTAAGCTCTCCACCTATGACCACAGTTGGATCAAAATCGTTCTTTTCCAATACTAAAACAATCATCGAGGTTGTTGTGGTTTTACCATGTGCCCCTGCGATACATATACCTTTGCGACTTTCCATTAATTTTGAAAGCATCTCTGCTCTTTGAATTACCGGAATATTTAGCTTTTTAGCTTTAACTACCTCTTCATTTTCCTCGGGAATTGCAGTAGAAACAACAACAATATCCACGCCTTCCACTACATTATTAGCCCGATGCCCAGCATATACTAGTGCACCATTTTCCTCTAAGCGTTTAGTAGTATCCGAGACATTTAAATCCGAACCTGACACTTTATATCCTAAATCTAAAAGAACTTTTGCAATACCGCTCATTCCGGCACCGCCAATACCAATAAAATGAATCCATTCCGTATGTTTCACGGTCAAAGTCCTTCAACTCCTTCCAACCATCATTATGCTATTTTTCTCCAACATAGGGGACGTGCCCTTATTTGATAAAGCGGCGTGCGTTCCCTACTTTATATGCAAGACCTACTAAATATGTTACTACTCAAACTTGTCCACATAAATTTAGTAGCTATAAAAGCTACATCAACTCGAAAAATACAGTACCTACAGGAGCTACATGAGCTACAGAGGTTACAGAAAAAAAATAAAGGAAAGCCTCCTTGTCATTATGAGCGTAAGTGAAACAATCCCGATGACATAATAGGGCAATCTTCCATTATGGTCTTAAGCATTCTTTATTTCTTGTTCTATAACCTTCATTATTTTCGCCAAGGAATCGGGATTTCCTGCTTTTTTCATGTTTTTCGACATATCTTGAAGACGTACTGAATCGTTTATTAAATCATCAATAACATCTAATAATACATCACCATTAAGATTTTTGTCTAGAATCATAACTGCTCCACCATTTTCCACTAAAGTTCGAGCATTATATTCTTGATGATTTTCTGCTGCATAGGGATAAGGTATTAATATTGCCGGCAGACCTATCGCAGTTATTTCAGCTATAAATGTAGCACCGGCACGGCCTACACAAAAATCAGCAGCTTTTAGCCCATATTCCATCTCATACAAATAGGGTCTTAAAATAAGATTGCCAAATTTGCCCAATTCTATACCATGGTTGGCTAATTCCTTAAGCATATAATCATAGCCATCTTCACCGGTTATATGGATAATTTGTAAATTTGGCAACTTTAAAAGCTTAGGATAAATGCCGGCAAAAGTAGTGTTTATGCTTTTGGCTCCTCTACTCCCGCCACTTACCAACAAAGTAAGTTTCTTAGGGTCAAGACCAAAGAACTCTATGGCCTCTTTCTTATCTACTTGGAAAATTACCTCCCGTACCGGTAAGCCGGTTAAAACAATCTTTTGGGAATCTGGAAAATACTTTTCCGAAGAGGGAAATGTAATCATTATTTTATTAACTATACGAGCTAGAATTTTATTAGTTATACCTGGTAAGGCATTTTGTTCATGAATAATAGTAGGTATTTGCAAAATTGAACCAGCAAAAACAACCGGCCCACATACATAACCACCTGTTCCCACTATTAACTGAGGTTTAAACTTCCTAGCTATATTAAAGGCTTGAGCTACACCCTTAAAGGCTTTGATCCCCGTCCTTAAGGCCTGTAAAGAGAATTTACGCTGCCAGCCCTCTACCTCAATAGTATCAAAAGGTATGCCTGCTTCAGGAACGATCTTCGCTTCTAAACCTTTACTGGTACCTACATAAAGGACTTCTCCGCCATTATCTATTATTTTTTTTGCTAACGCTAAAGCGGGGTAAACATGACCACCTGTTCCCCCACCCGTAAAAAGAATACGCATTGAAAACACCTTCTTTAGTGTGTAAGTGATTAAGTGTTTAAGTGATTAAGTGTTTTCTTTAACACTATAGCACTATAACACTGACATGCAGTATAGCAACAAGTCATCACACTTTTATTTACTGCAAAACTTAGAAATATTTAAAAGAATCCCCACACCGATTAATGAAAAGGTCAGAGAAGACCCTCCATAACTGACAAAGGGTAAAGTAATACCGGTAACGGGAAGACTCCCTGTAACAACTCCTAGATTAATTACCGATTGAACAGCAATTATACTGGTAAGACCTACCGCTAATAATGAGCTAAAACGATCAGGTGCATAAAGAGCAATCCGAAAACCCCGCCAAATAAATAAAAAGAATAATAAAATTACTAAAAAGGCCCCAATAAACCCTAACTCTTCCCCTATAATTGCAAAAATAAAATCCGTATGCCTCTCAGGGAGCCACAAAAACTTTTGTCTGCTATTACCTAAGCCTACCCCAAAAAGCCAACCGGAACCTAAAGCGTAGAGAGATTGCACCGCCTGATACCCTTCATTACTTGCAGTTTCAAAAGGTCTTAAAAAACCAGTAATCCTTCTTAAACGAACGGGGTCCTGTAAAATCATGGCTATAATGCCTAGTACCCCAGTCAATGCTAATCCTGATAGATGTAAAATCCTAGCCCCAGCGGCAATATACATGCAAAAAGCAGTTCCGGCCACGGCAATTGTTGTCCCCAAATCAGGTTGTTTTAAAAGAAGGGCAGCTACAATACCTAAAACAATTAAATGTTTTAAAAATCCTTTAAAATTCTTCATTTCGTCTGGATTAAGACTAAGAGCTCGCGCCAAGAAAAATACGAAAGCTATTTTAGCAATTTCCGAAGGGGCAAAAGACATAGAACCTACCCCTAGCCAGCGGCTAGAACCTTTTACCTCAACACCAACACCGGGAACTAATACTAATCCTAGTAATATTACAGATACAATAAAGCCGGTTACAATCATTTTACGAGTTTTATAATAATCAAAGAAATTCATAAAAAAAATCATAGCAATGATACCTAAACCCGACCAGCGCAGTTGTCTTTTTAGAAAATAATAAGGATCATCATAATATAACATAGCATGATAGGAACTGGCACTTAAAACCATAATCACGCCAATACTCAATAATAGGAAGGTAGTTAAAAAAAGAACGATATCGGGTTGCTTTTTTTTAAAGCTCACCCTTTCACCCCCTTAATTGTAGTACAAGTTCCTTAAAGATATTGCCTCGTTCTTCAAAGTTTCTAAACATATCGAAACTAGCACAAGCCGGAGAAAGTAAGACTATTTCCCCCTCTTTGGCCATATTAAAAGCCAAATTTACGGCTTCATTAAAGTCCGTTACTTCGAAAATATTTGTAAAACCAATCGCTTCTACCTCTTTTTTGATTTCTTCCTTAGCTTCACCAAATAAAATCAACTTCTCAGCCTTTTCTTTGATTTTCTGGGCAAATTCCTGAAAACTACTACCTTTATTTCGGCCCCCAGCAATCAAAATTAAGGGTTCTTGAAAAGACTCCAAAGCTTTGATGCTAGCATCGGGATTTGTGCCCTTGGAATCGTTATAAAATTTTACACCTTTGATGTCCGTAACAAATTCAAGGCGATGGGGTACACCAGGGAAACTAACTAATGTTTTTTTAATATCCCCAGGCTCTAAACCCAACATATATCCAGTTCCTACCGCAGCCAAAGCATTTTCTAGATTATGACCGCCTTTGATATTAATTTCCGAAGCTTTGCAGATGGGCACGGGCCCTTCCCCGATATTAATAACTATATCTCCGTCATCGATATAAATCCCTTCTTCTAACTTATTCTTTCTACTAAAAAATAGCACATGACTTTTGGCAAATGTGGCTAATTCTTTAACTAAAGGATCATCATAATTTAAGATTATGATATCTTCTTCTCGTTGGTTTTTAAAGATTTTAGCCTTAATAGACCGATAAGCCTCCATTGTACCATGACGATCCAAATGATCAGGGGTAATATTAAGTATTATAGCCACCCGGGGTTTAAAATCAATAATAGATTCTAACTGAAAGCTGCTTACTTCCGCTACAATCAAATCTTCTCTGGAAAGTTCTTCTACATGATCAATTAAGGGAAAACCGATATTACCACCAATGACTACATTTTTACCTTTATCTAAAAAAAGCCGGCCGACTAAAGCTGTTGTAGTTGTTTTACCGTTTGTACCCGTGACAGCAATAAAAGATGGCTGTGCAAAACGATAAGCTAATTCAATTTCACTAAGAATGGGAATCTGACGTTTATAAGCTTCTACCAGGGGAGGAACGCTTAAAGGCACCCCAGGACTTACGATAATAAAATCGGGAGTAATTTTTTTTATATCTGGCTGTTGGCCCCAAAGTGTTTCTATACCTAACGCTGCTACTTCTTTCTCTACACTTTTTAAAGCATCAGCAGGTTTTATATCTGTTAATAACACAAATGCACCATGTCTTTGTAAAAATTTAGCCGCAGCAATTCCACTTCTTGCTGCACCTAAAACCAGTACCTTTTTACCTTTCACTTCCATTTGTGTTTCACCTCTTTTCTAACTTTCCTACCCAAAGGTCACATTATGCACAAAAATTCCTAGCATCACAAAAATTGCGGCTACCGTCCAGAAAGTAAAAACAACCCTCTGCTCCGACCACCCCTTAAGCTCATAATGGTGATGGATAGGGCTCATTAAAAAGACTCTTTCACCGGTTAATTTAAAAGAAATAACCTGGATTATCACTGATAAGGTTTCTAAAACATAAATTCCTCCTAAAATGGGTAAAAAGAGCTCAGTTTTCGTTAGCACCGCTAAAGCGGCTATTGCCCCGCCCAAAGCTAAGGAACCGGTATCCCCCATAAACACTCGAGCAGGATGAGCATTAAAAACTAAAAACCCCAAACAGCTCCCTACTAAGGCTGCACTAAATACAGTAATACTAAAGAATTGTTGACTAAAACCGATTAGGACATAACCTAAACCCACGAAAAATGTTATCCCTGCTGCTAGGCCATCTAAACCATCAGTTAAATTTACCGCATTAGTTGTACCAACAGCAACTAGGATTACAAAAGGCAAATAGGCCCAGCCCAAATTTATGGTAGAGCCTAATAAGGGAACAACCAATTCAGTTCCTCGACCTAGATAGTTAACACTAACCCAAGCTAAAATGCTGGATAAGATAAACTGTCCAATCAATTTATCTCTGGCTTTTAAACCTAGTGATCTTCTTTTAACTATTTTTATATAATCATCAATAAAGCCGATTAGTCCATAACCTAAAGTAAATAAAAGTAAAAGATAGGTTACTAAGCTCCCTTTGGCTATGAATACTGTGCCCAGAGTTAGACTAAAGAAAAACATTACTCCACCCATAGTTGGGGTTCCTTGTTTTAATAAATGTCGCTTAGGTCCATCATCTCTTACACTTTGTCCAAACTTAAATCTTCTTAAAAGGGGAATCAAAAAAGGACCTATAATTAAACATGTACCGGTACTAATTATTAAAGCCAGTAGTATATCTTTCAACTTAATTCACCCCAACAATCCCTCGACAATTGTCTCCATTTTCATTCCGCGACTACCTTTTACCAAGATTATATCCCCGGATTTGATTTCCTCCTGTAAATAACTTAAAGCCTCCATGTTTTCCGCAAAAAACTTCACATTATCGCCCATTCCCGCCTCTTGGGCACCCAGCCCAATAAGTTTACCTAATTCACCTACAGCCACAAGTATATCTATCTTTTCCTCAAAGGCTAATTTACCTATAGTTTTATGGCCTTCTATTTCATAGACACCTAGTTCATACATATCACCTAAAACGGCTATTTTTCTCATTCCAGACATTTGGGATAAAACCCGAACAGCGGCCGCCATGGAGGTAGGGTTAGCATTATAGGTGTCATTTATAATTTTCGCACCCTGCTTTAGTTTTTCGACTTGCAATCGCATAGCCGTAAGCTTAACAAAAGCTAAACCTTGGCGAATCTGCTCCCAACTTAAACCTAAATTACGCGCAATGCCAATTACACTCAAGGCATTGAGAATATTGTGTTCTCCCGGTATATTAAGCTCTATTTCTTCATGTTCACCTTCATAATTTACCGTAAACCGACTACCTTCTTCTTTATAAAGGATATTGGAAGCATAAATATTAGCAGTTTGGTCTAAACCAAACCATTTAATACTGGCTTTAGAGTATTTAAGCCAGGGGTTGAGAAGACTGCGGTCACTAAAATTTAGAAAAACTGTGCCATTGGGAGGAATATATTCTAATAATTCTGCTTTAGCTTGAGCAATTTTTTCTACGGAACCCAAAAGTTCTGCATGAACCTGCCCAATATTAGTTATAATTCCATGAGTAGGTTGAGCAATATTACTCAAAAAGGCTATCTGCCCTAAACCTCTCATCCCCATTTCCACAACTAATGCTTCGTGACTTTTGGTAAGAGCACATAAAGTTAAAGGTAGTCCTAATTCGTTATTATGATTACCCTCAGGTTTCAAGGTGGTATATTTTTGCTCAAGAATACTAAAAAGCATATCTTTAGTAGTAGTTTTACCTGTACTGCCTGTTACTGCAATTACAGGAATTTTTACATTTTGTCGAATTAACTTAGCTAAGTCTTGCAAAAATCTAACCGAACCCTCACAAACTAGCAAATTTTTATCCTGGGGGTTTTTGATCTTGCTTAAATCTGAGATAACGGCACCTACCGCACCACCCGCAAAAGCTTTTTCGACAAAACTATGTCCGTCAACTTTTTCACCCTTAATGGCAAAAAATAAGTCACCCTCTTTTATTTGGCGGCTGTCAATTGCTACCCCACTTGGTATAACGTTGACTGCCCCTTGATAACTGGCTCCTAAAAATTTCGCTAAATTTTGCAATGTTAAGTCCAACATATTATTCACCTCAGAAATAGTGGCTAGTGACTAGTTGGTTGTCAATAAATAAAACCACGGGTCCTATGGGCACACGGATAAACAACCTAGCGCAGCAACGCAATCTTTTCCGTAGCTTCTGTAGCTACTGTAGCTCCTGTAGACACTGTAGTGCTACTAATTTGTCATCAAATGGATATTTTTTACCATTTATCTCTTGATAGGTTTCGTGGCCTTTGCCAGCGATGATAACAATATCATCTTTTTGGGCCATTTTTAAAGCTTCTCTAATAGCCTCTTTTCGCTCCACTACTACCTGATATTTATTTTTACTGATTATTTCATTAACACCAGGTAAAATATCTTCAATAATCTGCTCGGGGTTTTCCGTACGAGGATTATCAGAAGTTATTATTAAATAATCACTATGTTCGGCTGCTGCTTTACCCATTAAGGGCCGTTTGGTACGATCCCGATCACCACCGCAACCAAATACTGTAATGATTCGTCCCTTAGTAAATTCTTCAGCAGTTGTTAAGATGTTTATTAAGCCATCAGGTGTATGGGCATAATCTACAATAACTGCAAAATCCCCTCCACCTTGGACCAATTCAAACCTACCGGCGATACTGGAAATATCCTCTAAACTCTTAATAGCATCTTCCAGAGCATAACCCTGGGATTTAGCTACTGCCAAAGCAGCTAAGGAATTATAAACATTAAACTTGCCGGTAAGTTTTAGATCAACCTTCTCTCTTTCTATACAATAACTAACACCATTAGCAGTGATTTTTATCTCTTCGGCTTTCAAATCTACGTCTTCATCCACACCATAGCTTATCTGTTTTTGAGTGGTTTCCGCCAATAGCTTTTGGCCCCAAGGGTTATCACCATTAATGACGGCCACTTTCCGGTTTTTTTTGGTCGAATTTAATCCCAGGTCTGTAAATAACTTGGCTTTAGCTCGATAATAATCTTCCATAGTTTTATGATAATCTAAATGGTCCTGAGTTAAATTGGTAAATACGGTAATATCAAATTCACATCCTCTAACCCGGGCCAAATCTAAAGCATGGGAACTAACTTCCATTACAACACAAGTCACACCCTCGGTTACCATCTCAGAGAGCAATTCTTGTAAATCTGATGATTCGGGAGTAGTTCTTTCTACCGGGATTATTCTCTTGCCGATTCGATTATGTATCGTTCCTATCAGACCCACCTCATGACCCTGATCCTCAAATATTTTAGCAATTAAATTAGTGGTCGTGGTCTTACCGTTAGTACCCGTAACCCCTACTAAAATAATTTTTTGGGAAGGGTAGTTATAAAAAATTACACTTAAATCTGCTAAAGCATTACGGGCATTTTCCACTAAAACCCAAGGAAAATCCGGCGAACAGTAAACTTCATCCTCTAAGACTACTGCACTTGCCCCATTAGCTAACGCATTTTTTATATATTGATGTCCATCAGTTTTAAACCCTTTAATAGCTACAAAAAGGTCACCAGGTTTTATTAGCCGGGAATCGTATTTAATACCACTTATTTCAATATCTATAATCCGTGCTACCGCAATTTTGGGAATATCCTGAACAAGTGTCTCCAATTTCATGCCGTCTCCCCCTTTTGCTTAAATTTCCTATACGTAATATTATAGCCCAAGTAGCCTTACATTAGAACTGGAAGTTAAAATGTTGAAAAAACCTTCACACTTCTATCTTTTCTCATTCCAATTTTCTAACTTAATCATGGACTTATTGTTTCTTCGTAAAGTTCTTCATTAGGTGACATAAATTTAACTTTGATTACAGTCCCTCTTTCCACATTCGTACCAGGAACAGGTTCCTGTAATGCGGCTAACCCGCTACCTTGGGGATGCATCCCTAAACCAAGTTCTGTTAATATTGTACTAGCTTCTTTTATAGTTCGACCGGTTAAATCCGGTACGATAACTGTTTCCGATTCTCCATCTTGGGTATATAAAACTATCGTATTACCCTTAGTAACCTGAGTACCGGCAGGAGGCAGTTGAGTAATCACCTTCTCACCTTGGCCTTCTACATGTACATTCAGACCTAAAGCTTTTAAATCTTTAGTAGCTTGAGTGATACTAATATTCTTAACATTAGGAACTGTAACCTTTACTTCTTTTACTTTTTCATCCTCCTGTAATTCGGGGGGTACTTCCAGATACCTTAGTGTATCAAGAACTACATTTTTAAAAACCGGTGCGGCAACTGTGCCACCATAATATATTCCTTGTGGTGCATCAACAACTACTAAAACAGCTATTCGAGGATTATCAGCAGGAGCAAAACCTATAAAAGAAGCAATATATTCACTTGAGGAATAACCACCACCGGGGAGTATCTTTTGGGCGGTTCCGGTTTTTCCGGCAACTTTATAACCTTCGAGATAAGCATTCCTACCTGTTCCATCATCAACTACACTTTGTAAAATTGCTCTCAACTCTTCGGAAGTATCCTTGGAAATTACCTGGCGGACTGGTTCCGGCTCAATTTTCCTTAATAATTGTCCTTCAGCATCGCGTATTTCTTTAACCAACTGAGGTTTCATTAACCATCCGTCATTTGCTATTGCCGCAACAGCCCTAACTAATTGAATAGGGGTCACCGCATTGGCCTGACCTATGGACATAGTAGCCAAATCTATTTCTTTGGCCCTACTCTT
>JBMNUR010000034.1:0-16752 GCA_050946395.1 Peptococcales bacterium | reverse complement strand
GAAAGCGCATTATTGCCTGAAGATTTGGATGTTTTATTATTATTTGGCCAAAGCTTAGGAGGGTCTGATCGGGAAGAACAAGAAAAAAATTTACGGTTGGTTAAAGAACAGTTATCTACCTTGGAACGTAAAGCTGAAGAACTAAAAGCAAAGAATAAAAAGTTATGGCAATATTTGGGTTTTAGTATGGGAGCTGTTATTGCTCTAATACTTTTATAATTTTGAGGGGAGGATTTAGATTTGGATATAGGAATTGTTTTTAAAATTGCCGGAATAGGGATTTTGACAGCTGTATTACATAGTGTTCTAAAGTCGTTTGGTAAGGAAGATCAAGCCCATTTAGCCACTCTGGCAGGTGTGACAGTAGTTTTATTTATGGTTATACAAATGCTTTCCAGCCTCTTTGATTATGTTCGTTCAGTCTTTTCACTATATTAAGAGGAATGAAACAAGATGCAGGAAAAGCCCCAACATGATAAACGAAAGTGTCCTTGTTTTAGTATTTGCGAGCCGATAGGGCTGGCAATCCAGATTGCTACGTCGTTATCAATTCTCGAAATTAAGGAACATTTTCAAATAATGACAATTCCTGCATCCTGCTTCTTGAAAGGCGGTGTTGATTATTGGAAATATTGCAAATAGTGGGCCTTGGGCTAATTACTACTGTTTTTTATATAATTCTTAAAGAACAAAAAAGTGTATTTGCTTTACAATTAACAATTGCTTTTACCGCATTGGTGTTTATCTTAATGATGGGTAAAATTCAGGCGATTCTACAAGTCTTTGAGGATTTAGCTTTAAAAGCAAATATTAATATGTTTTATTTAACCACCATATTTAAAATAATTGGCATAGCCTATATTGCCGAGTTTGGTTCTCAAATTTGTCGAGATGCAGGGACGGAATCCGTTGCCGGGAAAATTGAATTTGCTGCAAAAATTATCATTATGGTTTTAGCCATTCCCATAATTGTTGCCATACTAGAAACAATTGTTCGATTAATACCATAAGGCGGTTTTTAGGATGAAGAAAAGAAATTATATATTTTTAAGTTTTTTTATGATGACATTTTTATTTTTACCTAATATTTGTTGGGCAGATGAATTGGGGGCAATGGAAAATATTCCCCAAATAGTTGAAAACCAATTAGAAGTGTTAGACGTACGAGAGGTAGAAAAATTGATTAACCAGATAGATGAAGAAATGAATCAATTTATACCTGAGTTTTCTTTAAATAAGTTAATTCAGGAACTGAAAAACGGTGAAATAAATTTAAATCCTCAAGCTCTTTTAAAAGGTAGCATGAAGTATTTAGTCAAAGAAGTGGCGGCAAATTTAGCTTTAATGGGTAAGCTGGTACTTTTAGCAGTGATTTGTGCAGTTCTAACCAATCTGCAAAATGCTTTTGAAAAAGGTAATATTGCTAAATTAGCCTATGCTATATGCTTTTTAGTATTGATAACCCTAGCTATAAGTTCTTTACACATGACTATGGAAATTGGTCGGGAAGCAGTAACAAAAATGGTTAATTTCATGCAAGCCTTAATGCCTATACTTCTAACACTTTTAGCTGCAATCGGTGCTTTTACTACTACAGCAATTTTACATCCCTTTATATTAATAACACTAGGGCTTCTCAGTACATTATTTACAGCAGTTGTTTTTCCCCTTATATATTTGGAGGCAGTACTTAAAATTGTCAATAATATCTCTGATCGTTTTAAAGTGAGTCGTTTGGCAGGACTTTTAAAAGAGGCAACTATGTTTATTTTAGGTTTAACTTTTACCTTATTTATTGGTGCTTTGAGTTTACAAGGTGTAGGTGGAGCAGTAGCTGATGGTATATCATTAAGAACTGCCAAATATATGACTGATGCTTTTATTCCTATAGTTGGTGGATTATTTGCTGATGTTTTAGAAGCGGTAATTGGTGGTTCTTTGCTATTAAAGAATGCAGTTGGTTTAGTTGGTTTAGCGGCAATTTTGTTTATCACACTTTTCCCGGTAATTAAAATCTTGGCAGTAGTAATTATTTATAAACTGGCAGCAGCCTTAATTCAGCCTATTGGAGATTCAAATTTAGCTGATACTATTCAAAGTATGGGTAATAGTCTGATTATGGTTTTTGCCTCAGTAGCTACAGTCGCCCTCATGTTCTTTTTAGCCATAATTATTGTAGTCACTACCGCTAATATTACGGTAATGCTCAGGTAAGGGGCTTTCTCCGGAACGACAGTAACTACAGAAGCTACAGTGCTACAGAAAAAAGTCTATAATCCAACGATAGACTATCGATCTTACTTATTAAATTGACCAAACTAGTCACCAGTCACTAATCACTAATATTGAGGTGATTTTCTTTGTTACAGGCTTTAAGTGATATTGTCAAAAATGTAGCAATAATTATATTGTTGACTACTTTTTTAGATATGCTTCTGCCCAATACCAGTATGCAGCGGTTTATTAAAGTAGTGATGGGACTTTTTGTTATGTTGGCAATACTTAATCCTATTGTGGGTTTATTTAAAGAAAATTATGAACTTAGTGCATGGCAGTTAACTTCATTACCTGAACAGAAGGTGGAAACAGTTTTAGCTCAAGGAGAAAAAATAGTAAAACTACAGGAAGAACAGGCTCTAGTGGAATACATTAGTAGAATTGAAAAACAAATAGAAGCTCTTGTTAAATTAGTGCCTGGTATAGGTAATGTTAGCTGCAAGGTGGAAGGGACATCAATTAGGAAGACAGGTGCTATTGCCAAAATTGAAAAAGCTATAATTTGGGTCACACCTGAGGAAAATGTTGAGTCAGGAAAGGGGGTTAGGCCGGTTGAACCAGTTCGTATTCAAATAGATGATCAGAGTGAGCCTATTCCCAGTATAGATAAACATGATAAGCAAGTGGAAGAAAAAATAATTAATGTAGTAGCTAATTATTATAATATTTCCAAGGAAAATATAGAAATTATATTTTATTAAGCTAAAGGGGGTATTTTGATGGGTGATTTAATAAAATCCTTATTTCCTGAAGACAGAACTAAAAATGGTTTAAAGGTTAATAGTAAGCAAAAGAAATATATTGCTTGGTTAGTTGTTGTAGCAATAATTGGGGTATTTGCGGTATCTTTTGGGAATGTGTCAAAAGAGACAAAAGAACCGCCTTTAGCCGCAGAAAGTAAGCTTCAAACTGAAATATCTCAGGAAGCAAAAGGTAATCTAGCAATAGCCGAACAACAGTTGGCACAAAAATTAGAAAATATTTTAGGACAGATTGCGGGAGTGGGCGAAGTAGCTGTTAATTTAACCTTAGAATCGAGTGCAGAATATCATTATGCTACTAATCATAAGGTTGATAAGACTCAAGTTTCAGAAAGGGCCCAAGACGGGAGTACTAGAGCAACTGATGAAACTCGAGAAGATACACAACTAGTAATGAAAAATATGACCCAAGGTCAAGATGAACCAGTGATTGTTAAGGAAATTAGGCCACAGGTTGTTGGTGTAATGATCGTTGCTCAAGGGGCTAATGATTTATTGATTAAAGAAAAAATAAGTTCTGCTGTACAGACTTTATTAGATATACCTGCCCATCGAGTAACAGTACTTCCTAAAGGAAAGTAGGTGAAAATATGATTATTCTTTTAAGACTTCGTAATCTAGCTATTTTTGCTTTGGCTGTTTTATCAGTATCATTTATTTATATCGGTTATAATGGTTTTGGCAACGATGGAAAATACCAGGAAGCTATTAATTTAACAGAAGAACCTTTTGAATGGATTGAATCAGCTGAAAGTGAAAATATAATAGACATCGAGTATCAAGAAAACGTGGAAGTAATAATCGACACAGATAGTCTTGATAGTTCCGAAAATTTCTTTGCAGAATTTAGAATGAAAAGAGACCGGGCCAGGGCATTACAAATCGAGCTTTTACAAGATAATGTGAATAACCCTAGGTCAACACAAGAAACTATCAATAATAATCAAGAAATGCTTTCTACTATAGCACAAAATGTTGCTTTAGAAGCCCATGCGGAAAATCTTTTACAAGCTAAAGATTATATAAATTCCGCAGTGTTTATTGAAGGAGAAAATGTTTCTGTATTTGTGCAAAAAGATAATCTTAGCCAGGAAGATGTTACCATAATTGGGGATTTAATTGTCCGAGCTACTGGTTGTAAGTTAGAACAGGTAGTTATTACACCCAGAAATTGATACTTGGATTATTGTCCTAGCAATTGTGGAATAATATGAATAAAATGGTTTCTTTGTTTAAGAAAACCTATTTATTTGGTATAATTATTTAAGTTTAATAAATTTTGAATTGGGGAGGATTTAGATTGGAAACACTAGATAATAAAGATTTAATGGAAAACTATGAAAAAAATGATTTTGGTTTGATAAAAGTTGCTGACGAAGTGGTAGCTATTATTGCCGGATTATCAGCTACTGAGATTAAAGGTGTTGCCGGCATGAGTGGTGGAGTTTCAGCTGGAATTGCGGAAATGCTCGGCCGCAAAAACCTTGCCAAAGGTGTAAAGGTGGAAGTAGGGGAAAAAGAGGCGGCTATTGATCTTTTTGTCATAGTGGAATTTGGTGCTAGAATTCCTGACGTTGCTCAGCAAATTCAACGCAATGTCAAAAGTGCCGTAGAAAGTATGACAGGATTGAAAGTTGTGGAAATAAACATCCATGTGCAAGGGGTCGCTTTTGACAAGTCTGAAGCTAAAGAAGATGATCATTCCTTAAGAGTGCGCTAAAAAGGTGAATGAGTGGGGCGAGTCTATCCACTCCTCCACTCATTCACTTTTCCATTGTTTCGCTGCTTTCCAGTTTCACTAAGTCTTTATTAAGGAGGATAACAGATATGCTATCTGAAAAACTATATCCTTTTTTCCTAAGTATTTTGTTACTATTTCTAGGTGTTCTTGCTACCGGTTTAGCATTAGGATGGACAACCCCTATTAATTACATAGAGAATTTTTTAACTGGGACAAATGAAAGATGGGTTCTGGGTATTTTGGGAGTAATAAGTGTTTTAGCAGGATTTCTCTTGTTACGTAATTCCCTGCGAGTTAAAGCCCCTTCCCAAACAGAGGTAATTTCTACTACACTAGGTAAAATTAAAATTACTATTAATGCTCTTGAAAATATGGCAGCAAAAGTTGCCAAACAAATAGCTGGTGTAAAAGAAGTTAAACCTATTGTTAAATGTACTCCTACTGGCATAGCCGTTTTCCTCCAGGTTAATTTGGCACCTGAAATACACATTCCTGATACGACTACTTTAATTCAAGAGAAAATAAAAGAATACTTTGGAAAAGTTGCAGGCATCGAGGTGGAAGAGGTTAGAATTTTAGTTTCCAAATTAAGTACGGAGTCCAAAGGCCGAGTGGAATAGGAGGTAGGGGGTATAATCATGAATTTGGGGAGAATAATAGAGTATTTATTGAATCAACATCGAGGTAAGACTATAGGAGTAGTAATAGGTTTGCTGTTTAGTATTTTAGTGATAACTTTGGGATTATTACAAACAGTTTTTATCTCTGTTTGTATTTATATTGGTTTTATTATTGGAAAACGATTAGATGATAATGAGAGTTTTAACGATTTAGTTCAAAGACTTTTTAAAGATAAAAAATAAGGGGGAAACCAACTTGAAACGCCGGGAGCTTAGAGAAATAGCATTTCAAACAATTTATCAAGTTGATGTAGGAAAAAATGAAGTAAATACTGCAATACGGGAAAGATTTATAGATACTGTTGTAAACGATAAAGATCAAGTTTTTTGTCGTAATCTTATTATGGGAACATTAGAAAAGCTTCCGGAGATAGATGCTATTATTGAAAAATATGCTATTGACTGGAAAGTAGAGCGAATGCTTAGCGTGGATCGTAATATTTTAAGATTGGCAGTCTATGAAATGCATTTTTCAGATACACCTGCGAAGGTAGCCTTAAATGAAGCCCTTGAATTAGCAAAAATCTTCGGTTCTGTAGAGTCTCCTAAATTTATTAATGGTATCTTAGGTCAGATTATTAAAAAAACTGGAGAGTAATAATGGATTTATATTTAGGTATTGATACTAGTAATTATACTACTTCCTTAGCAGTCACGGATAATGATGGAAAACTTTTAGCCGACGAACGAAAATTACTAGAAGTAAAAAAAGGAAAAGTTGGTTTAAGACAATCCGAGGCAGTTTTTCAGCATATAAAAAACATACCTGTACTTTGTGAAAGAATTTTTAAAAAAATAGATAATAATAAAATACGGGCAATAAGTGTGAGTGCGAAACCCAGGCCGGAAGAAGACTCTTATATGCCTGTTTTTTTAGTGGGGTTAAATACTGCAAAGATTTTAGCCCAAGCCTGGGATATTCCATTAATTTTGACTACCCACCAGGAAGGTCATATTATGGCAGGTTTGTGGTCAGTAGGTATGCCTGAGTGGGATTTTTTTAATGTAATACATATTTCCGGTGGAACTACGGAAATTTTAGAAGTAAAGTTGCAGATTAATACTAATCAAATTATGACTGTGAAGAAAATTGGCGGCACGGGGGATTTGCATGCAGGTCAGTTTATAGATCGAATAGGTGTTAATATGGGTTTACCATTTCCTTCTGGTCCTAGTTTAGAGAAGTTGGCCCAAGAGAGTAGTAGCGGGGCAGAGTTTCCTATTTCGGTCAAAGGACTATCTATAAGTTTTTCCGGACCGGAAAGTCATGGACAGCGATTAATTAAAAAAGGTGAAAAATTTAGTGAAATTGCTAGAGGAGTTGAAAATTGTTTATTAAAAACACTGGAAAAAGTCATCGTTAATGTTTATTATAGTAATAATTCCACAAATTTTCTTTTCGTGGGAGGAGTAGCAAGCAATAGTTACCTTCGTGACAATCTTACTAAGTCCCTAAATTCCATAAATTCAGGTATCAATTTATTATTTGCTCAACCTACCTATAGTAGTGATAATGCGGTAGGTGTTAGCCTAATTAGACAAAGTATGGGTGGAGGTGTTGTTGGAGATGTTTAAGATTATCAACCAGCAAGAAATTGGCGAAAAAATGGGTCTTTTAGATGTTGTTGCACCTAAAATCGCCCGTAAAGCTCAAGCCGGACAATTTGTATTAATCAGAATTAGTGAAAAAGGCGAAAGAATTCCTTTAACTATTGCAGATTATGACCGGGAAAAAGGGACTATCACACTTATTTTCCAAGAGGTAGGGGCTACTACAAAAAAGTTAGGTCTGTTAAAAACAGGGGATTTTCTATTAGATCTAGTTGGACCTTTGGGTGAACCAACAGAAATTGAAAATTACGGTACTATCGTTTGTGTTGGCGGGGGAGTAGGTATTGCTCCAATTCATCCTATTGCTAGGGCTTTAAAGGAAGCCGGCAATAAAGTAATTTCCATCATTGGGGCTAGAACAGAAAATCTTCTATTTTGGCAAGATAAGATGAAGAATGTAAGTGACGAGCTTTTAATTGCTACTGATGATGGTAGTGTAGGTCATAAGGGTTTTGTAACTGATCTATTAAAAAGATTAATGGAGGAAAATGAAATTAATAGAGTTTGGGCTATTGGCCCCATGGTCATGATGAAAGCTGTAGCCCAAGTAACTAAACCTAAAAATATAAAAACAATTGTGAGTTTAAATCCGATTATGGTTGATGGCACTGGTATGTGTGGTGCTTGCCGGGTGCAAATCGGCAATGAAACTAAATTTGCCTGTGTGGATGGACCGGAATTTGATGCTCATTTAGTTGATTTTGATTTAGCAATGCGGAGACTTGCCTATTACAAGGATGCTGAAAAAAGAGCTTTAGCCCAACAAGAATGTCAAGGAGGTGGCTGCGGATGTCACTGAAGATTCCTCGTAATTCAATGCCAACCCAGGAACCCCAAAAAAGAGTGCAGAACTTTCAAGAAGTTGCTTTAGGTTATGATGAAGAGACTGCTTTAAAGGAAGCCCAAAGGTGTCTTCAGTGTAAAAAACCTTTTTGTATGCAAGGTTGTCCTGTGGAAGTAGATATTCCCGATTTTATTCGGGAAGTGACAAATAAAGATTATCAAAAAGCTGCTGAAATTATTAAAAATAAAAATAGTTTACCGGCAGTTTGTGGTCGTGTATGTCCTCAAGAAAATCAATGTGAAAAATTCTGTATTTTAGGCAAAAAACAAGAACCTGTAGCTATTGGACGTTTGGAAAGGTTTGTTGCTGATTGGCATGCCAAAGAAGGCAGTGAAGAAGTATGCCAGGTCCAATTAACAGGTAAAAAGGTTGCTGTAGTAGGTGCCGGACCAGCCGGATTGACTTGTGCCGGAGATTTAGCTAAATTAGGCCATGAAGTAACTGTATTCGAAGCTCTTCATACACCAGGTGGAGTTTTAATGTATGGTATTCCTGAATTTCGTCTACCCAAATCTATTGTAAAAAGAGAAATAGAGTATATTGAAAAACTGGGAGTTAAGTTTGAAAACAATAGTGTTATTGGTAAAATCCAAACTGTTGATGAATTGCTAGAAGAATTTGATGCTGTTTTTATAGGTACAGGAGCTGGCTTACCTTACTTTATGCAAATTCCTGGAGAAAATTTAAATGGAGTATATTCCGCTAATGAATTTTTAACAAGAACTAACCTAATGTGCGCCTATGATTTTCCCAATGCTGACACCCCTATAAAAGTAGGGAAAAAAGTTGCTGTTATTGGAGCCGGTAATGTAGCTATGGATGCCGCTAGAACAGCTTTAAGGCTTGGTGCAGAAGAATCTTATATTGTTTATCGACGCTCCCAGGAAGAAATGCCTGCTAGACATGAAGAAATTGAACACGCTGAAGAGGAAGGTGTCAAATTTCTACTCTTAACTAGTCCAGTAGAATTTAAGGGAAATGCTGATGGTACTATTGAATCTATGACATGTATCCGTTATGAATTAGGAGAACCTGATGCCTCTGGTAGAAGAAGACCAGTAGCGATTCCCGGGTCAGAATTTGAAATGGCTATTGATAATGTTGTCATGGCTATCGGGCAAGGTCCCAACCCCTTGGTTCCTTCTAGTACCCAAGGTTTAGAATTAACCAAGCGGGGTAATATTGTCGCTAATGAAGAAACTGGTGAAACATCGAAAAAAGGTGTTTTTGCCGGTGGTGATATTGTAACTGGTGCAGCAACAGTTATTTTAGCTATGGGAGCCGGTAAAAAAGCAGCCAAAGCCATTCATCAATATCTAAGTAATTAGGTTAGGGTGTGGAAAATGCTTAATACTAAAACATTTTTAACCATAAAAGAAGTAAATCAGTATATAAAGAATCTCCTAGATGGAGATTCTTTATTATCTAGTTTATGGGTAAAAGGCGAAATTTCCAATTTTAAGGCCCACAGTTCGGGGCATTTTTATTTTACCCTGAAAGATACATCTGGATCATTAAAATGTGTCATGTTTAAAAGCCGTTCTCAAAAACTCAAATTTAAACCGGAGCACGGCATGCAAGTTTTTGCTCTAGGTTATATTTCTGTTTATGAGCGGGATGGTCAGTATCAATTATATGTTGAAGATATGCTTCCTTTTGGCGCAGGAGCTTTAAATATTGCTTATGAACAATTAAAAGAACGCTTAACAAAAGAAGGACTGTTTGCTCAACAAAAACGAAGTTTACCTATTTTCCCCGGAACGATTGGTATAGTGACCTCTCCTACCAGTGCTGCTTTACGGGATATTATCAGTGTCATTAAAAGGCGTGCTCCTCAAATTAAAATCCTAATTTCTCCTGCTCAAGTTCAAGGGGAAGAAGGGATAAATTCTATTTGTTTAGCCTTAGATAAAATCTATCAGGAAAACGTAGATGTTATTATTGTCGGTCGTGGTGGAGGTTCTTTGGAGGAATTATGGTGTTTTAATGAAGAAGCTGTAGTGCGTAAAATAAGTACTAGTCCTGTTCCCATCGTAAGTGCAGTGGGACACGAAACGGATTTTACTCTTTCCGATTATGCAGCAGATTTAAGGGCGGCCACTCCCTCTATGGCCGCAGAATTAGTCAGTCCTTCCAAAGAGGAAATCGAAGAAAAATTTTTGCAATATGAAAAAAGGATTAGAAATAGTTTTAATCGAATAATAAACCAAGAACGTCAAAGAATAAATTACCTAGCTCATAGGCAGGTTCTCAGAGAACCCTTGAGAATTTTAAACAAATTTCGGCAAGAAGTTGATACCCTGAATTTTAACTTAGTTAATAATTTTCAGCGTCAATATGGTGATAAACGGGTCGAGATTAATTTATTAGCAAATAAGCTTGATGCATTAAGTCCCTTAAAAACTATAAGTAGAGGTTATTCACTAACTCATTTGTCAACAGGAGAAATAGTAAGAAGCATTAACCAGGTTGAAGTAGGTGAAAATCTTAGAGTCGCTGTTGCCGATGGAGAGTTTATTTGTTTAGTACAAGGAAAAAAGGAGAGTTCCCATGAATAAAATAAATAATTATGAGGAGTCTGTGAAACGGTTAGAGGTTATTATCAAACAACTAGAAGAAGGTGAATTACCTCTAGAAAAGTCCATTGATTTATTTACTGAAGGTATGGAACTAGTAAAAACTTGTAACCAATACTTGGAACATGCTGAAGAAAAAATTAAAATATTGGTCGGTGACAAGGTAGATGACTTTAATTTAACATCGGAGGATTAAAATGGAATTAAAAAAATATTTAGAAGAAAAAAGCAAGATAATTGATCAAGCGTTAGATAATATACTCATTAAGCCTGAAGTTAAACATAAAGAGATATATGAAGCTATGCGTTATAGTGTTTTTGCCGGGGGTAAAAGGTTAAGACCCATTCTTTGCCTTGCTGCTTGTGAGGCAGTAGGTGGTAGCAATGAAGAAGTTTTGCCAGTTGCCTGTGCTTTAGAACTTATTCACACTTACTCACTTATTCATGATGATTTACCGGCTATGGATAATGATGATTTACGGCGGGGAAAACCAACTAACCATATTGTCTTCGGTGAGGCTTTGGCTATCTTAGCCGGTGATGCATTATTAACTTATTCTTTTGAAATAATAAACCAACTGGGGCTAAAAAGTAAAAAAAAGGAGAAAGTATTTGAAGTTGGTTTTGAAATAGCCAAAGCTGCCGGAACTGGGGGCATGATCGGTGGCCAGGTATTAGATATGTTATCGGAAAATCAAAAAATAGATAAAGAAATTCTTTTCGCCATTCATAACTATAAAACAGGTGCTTTAATAAAAGGATCTATAAAAGCCGGAGCTATTTTAGGCGGTGGTAATGCAAAACAAATTGCCTCCCTTACTGAATATGGAGACAACTTAGGTCTCGCTTTTCAAATAACGGATGATTTATTGGACATCTTAGGTGATGCTCAAGTAATTGGGAAACCAGTAGGCAGTGATGCTAAAAATCAAAAAGCCACTTTTCCAGCACTTTTTGGTATAGAAAAATCCCAAGAAATGGCTCAAGAAGCAATTAATAAAGCTGAAAAAGCCTTAATAGATTTTGGCCAGGAAGCAGATCCTTTAAGGTTACTTGCAAGGTATTTGTTAAGCAGGGAAAAATAGGTTAGTAGCCTGTAGGTACTGTAGATACGATTTTTGATCAGTGTTTATCCGTGTTCATCTGTGGTTTAATAATATTTACTTTCCAACTTTCGGGAGCGGTGCTCATGATTTTTCAACAAATCCTAGATAATTATATTCTTAAGCTTACTCTTTTTGCTTGGGCAATTGCTCAAATATTAAAGGTGCTTATTGTTTTAGGAACGCAAAAAAAATGGGACTTTACTCGCCTAGTGGGGGCAGGGGGGATGCCTAGCTCTCATTCAGCTTTAGTCACTTCTCTTGCTACCGGTATTGGTAGATATTATGGATTTGATTCAGGTGAATTTGCCTTAGCTATAACCATAGCTATGGTTGTGATGTATGATGCAGCTGGTATCAGAAGAGCAGCCGGTAAACAGGCTGAAGTTTTAAATCAGCTTCTTGATGATTTATATCATCATCGGGCGGAATTCAATAGGGAAAGACTTAAAGAATTACTAGGGCATACTCCTGTAGAAGTCTTCGCTGGTGCTGCTTTAGGTATAGTGGTAGGTATGTTTGCTTAGTTAATAAAGAAAACTTTCTTTTCAAATAATACTATTATTTGAAAAGAACAGAATACTGTGCTAAAATATAATAATTGAAAGATAGATGGTGCAGTATTCTAGTCAACCAGCTAATTCTGAAGGCGGGCTTAAAAATCCGTCATAGGGCATATCGATGAAGTTCCTGGTGTTGGCTTTGGACGCCCAGTCTGGGGCTGATACTGGGAGTTAAGGAGAGAGGGCGATCCACAATGGCATGTGGGCGTTGACCCTGTCTCCGTGGAGGCCTAAGTGCGTGGATGATGCATCCTCGTGTGCAGTCTATGGCTTAGGGTTAAACCTGTATTCGGTTGAGGCTGGGTACAGCGTAGCCTGCCTTGAGTGTAAGGGGCGAATGGCTTTAAAGGTACTTTATTTTTCAGGGCCATGAAAAATAAAGTATGCCTGAAACCTTTTGTGCAAAAGAGGCTAGGAATTAGTTTGGGTTGCTGAGGAAATCTCCTAGACTGTTTACTTAGGTAAGACTTATTGGGGATTAAAGTGTGGACTTAGTGGTAATCCAGTTCTATTAGTGGTGACACAATAGGGTGTTTTTAATGGGAAACCGCCGGTTGGGTGACTGCCGGTAAATTACCGGGAAATCCTACTGGACCTATGCCACAGAGTTTACTCAATAAGTTACCATCTATCTATAGTTAATAAAGTCGATAGACGACAATCGATATTAAATAGACTAAGGTTATAAGCTTTGATGGTTACTAGTGAGCTTTTTTTGATGGAGTGAAGGAATTTGGGCAATAATAAAAAAGCACATCCCTTTAGGAGTAGTTTACTTATTGCTTCTGGGACCTTTATAGTTAGTATTTTGATATTTATAGCTTCCGAATTATTTTTACGCTCGGTAGCTTTTTTATTAGGCCTTATTTTATTAATGATAATTATTTTTATTGGTATACTATTTGATATCGTAGGAGTGGCCAGTGCGGCGGCGGAAGAACCTAGCTTAAATGCCAAAGCTGCAAAAAAAATCCCCGGTGCGAGGGAAGCCGTAATTCTTGTAAAAAATGCCGATAAGGTATCTAGTTTTTGCAATGATGTAATTGGTGATATTAGTGGGACCCTTAGTGGAGGGATTGGTGCAGCGTTAGTATTCAAGCTTATTTTAATTAATCCTGATGCAAATCAACTGTTTTGGAGTTCTATAATGGCGGGTATCGTAGCCGCATTAACTGTAGGTGGCAAAGCATTTGCCAAAAAATTTGCTATTGAAAATAGTACTGAAATTATATTTTGGGTGGGAAAACTTATTAGAAAAGTTCGGACATTTTATTAAGGTAGGTGGTATGATTGGGACTTTTAGAACAAATTAGTGACCCTAGTGATTTAAAAAAGTTGAATATAACTCAGTTAGAGAAGTTAGCCCAAGAGATACGCAAGGAAATTTTAGATGTTGTTGCCAAAAACGGGGGACACTTGGCACCTAATTTAGGTGTTGTTGAATTAACTTTAGCTTTACATTGTGTCTACACATCACCGTTAGATAAGATTGTCTGGGATGTGGGCCACCAAGCTTATGTGCATAAACTTTTAACCGGTAGATATCAAAACTTTTCAACTTTGAGACAATATGGTGGGATATCAGGCTTTCCTAAGAAGAGTGAAAGTCCTCATGATTCTTTTGGTACTGGACATAGTAGTACATCAATCTCTGCTGCATTAGGATTTGCAAAAGCTAGAGACCTAAACGGAACAAAAAATGAAGTTGTGGCAGTGATTGGTGACGGGGCTATGACAGGTGGTATGGCTTTTGAAGCACTTAATCATACCGGGCATTTGAATACAAAAGTAACAGTTATCTTAAATGATAATGAAATGTCTATAGCCCAAAATGTAGGAGCGATGTCTGCTTATTTAAATAGAGTAAGAACCGACCCTTTTTATACCAAAAGAAAAGAAGATATCGAATTTCTTTTAAAAAAAATTCCCGCGATTGGTTCAACTATGGTTAAGGTAGCTGACCGTCTTAAAGATACCCTGCGATACTTATTAGTGCCCGGGATGATTTTCGAAGAATTGGGTTTTAAATATTTTGGACCGGTAAATGGTCATGATATTAATGAACTAACGAAGGTTTTACAAAATACAAAGCATATAAATAAGCCTGTTTTGGTTCATGTAATAACTAAAAAAGGTAAAGGATATGCACCTGCCGAGAAAAATCCCGATAAGTTTCATGGTATTGGTAGTTTTGATTTAAAAACTGGACTGGCTAAAAAATCAAGTAAAATCCCTAGCTATACTAAGGTTTTTAGTGATACTTTAGTGAAACTAGGTGAAGTCAACCCAAAAATTGTGGCCTTTACAGCGGCTATGGGTGAAGGAGCAGGCACTATTAATTTTGCTAAGCAGTTTCCTAAACGTTCTTTTGATGTGGGAATAGCCGAACAACATGCAGTTACAATGGCTAGTGCTCTAGCTCTAGAAGGTTATAAACCGATTGTGGCAATTTATTCTACTTTTTTACAACGTGCCTATGATCAGGTAGTACATGACGTGGCTTTACAAAACGCTCCTGTAGTTTTTGCTCTAGATCGAGCAGGCTTGGTAGGGGAAGATGGGCCAACACATCATGGTGTTTTTGATATTGCATATTTAAGGCATATTCCTAATTTAATTTTTATGGCCCCTAAAGATGAGAATGAACTGCAACATATGCTTCATACTGCAGTTATCCAAAATTGCCCGGTTGCTATTAGATACCCTAGGGGAAATGGACTTGGAGTTTCTTTAGATGCAGATTTTCGGGAAATTCCTATAGGAAAAGCAGAAATTCTTACCAGAGGTGATGACTTGGCTATTATAGCCCTGGGAAATATGGTGCAAACTGCTCAAGAAATCTCCAAGCTTTTAAAGACTAAAGGAATTTCTTCTACAGTTATTAATGCCAGATTTATTAAACCTTTAGATAAAAAGACAATTTTAGAAGCAGTTAAAAACTCTCGGGGTGTAGTCACAATGGAGGAACATGTGCTAGCTGGTGGATTTGGTAGTACGGTTTTAGAATTACTAGCTAGTGAAGGCATTACTCAAAAAGTAGTAAGGGTTGGTTTAGAAGATTCCTTTGCGGCTCATGGTAATGTTGACATATTACGAGAGGTTTATGGTTTAACACCAGAGAAAATTTTAGATCGAATTGAAAAAGAATTTCAAATTCAAGAAACAGGTAAACTTAAAAAAATTGTGATATCTTTAACTGGGAGAAATAAAAATGGCTAAACAACGTTTAGATTTAGCTATGGTTAATGAAGGTTTAGCAGAAAGCAGAGAAAAAGCTAAAGCCTTAATAATGGCTGGACAGGTAAAAGTGGATGGAAAAATAATTGATAAACCCGGTACAAATATCTCCGAAGGATTAAGAATTGAATTAATTGGTCCTATCCTACCTTTTGTTAGCCGGGGAGGTTTAAAATTAGCAAAAGCAATAACTACCTTTGATATTGATTTAAATAATAAGGTAATTGCTGATATTGGGGCGTCCACAGGAGGATTTACGGATTGTGCACTACAAAACGGAGCCCGCAAAGTATATGCTATAGATGTAGGATATGGGCAATTAGATTGGAAACTAAGAAATGATCCACGGGTAGTAAATATGGAGAGGACCAATGCCCGATATTTAAAAGCATCTGATCTGGCTGAACAAGTGGATTTTATAAGTATTGATGTAGCTTTTATTTCCTTAGAAAAAATTTTGCCGGTTACCCTAGAAATTTTAAAAGATAATGGTGAAATAATTGCTCTAATTAAACCTCAATTTGAAGCGGGGAAAGAAAAGATAGGTAAAAAAGGTGTTGTGCGAGACCCCAAGATTCATTTAGAGGTAATAACGAGAATATTAAATTACGTCCAATCTTTAAACTTTATTGTCCGGGGACTTACTTATTCTCCTATTAAAGGTCCGGAAGGTAATATTGAATATTTATTATGGTTAAGTAATAATAAGCAACTGGAAAGCTTATATGAAGGTAATTTAAATTTAAAAATGATTGTGGAACAAGCTCATAGTGCTTTAAAGGGATAAAGGATAACACTTCCTAATTGTCGAATACTTGGATTGAGGTGAAATCATGTTTACTTCTGACATACTCATTCTAGGGATTTTATTGGGAAGTTTTTTGTTTTTCTTTATAAATAAAAAATATAAAACTTATAAAATTAAAAAGATGTTAAGAAATGCCCGTAGAGGTGAAAAAGATGCTATTTCTTTTTTAAATAAAGCGGGTTATTATATTGTTGATATTCAAAAAAAACATCCTATTACTGTATATATTGATGATAAACCACATGCTAGTTTCGTCCAAGCTGATTTTATTGTAAGTAAATCTGGGAAAAAATACATAGTAGAAGTTAAAACTGGGAAGCGAACTAGGGCTACAACAGCATTAGTTCGTAGGCAGCTTTTAGAATATTATCTAGTTTTTAAACCCCACGGTATATTATTATTAGACATGGAAAATGTAACACTACAAAAAGTAGAATTTCAATTTGGGAAATTTAACTTTTCTTGGAATAGATTATTTTTGGTAATTATATGTGGTTTGATTCTAGGTTTTTTATTATGGCGATTTTCTCAATGATGCAGGAGGATTTTAT
>JBMNUR010000033.1:0-16890 GCA_050946395.1 Peptococcales bacterium | reverse complement strand
GTGCAGCAGGTATTGCCGATATTCGGGTAATTGTAGGTTATCGGGCCGAGGATTTACTTCCTGTTTTATCCTCTTTAGGGGTTACCCCTGTTTTAAACGATAATTATGACCAGGGCATGTTTTCTTCGGTTGTTTGTGGATTAAACACCTTTACCGGTGATGTAGATGGATTTTTTCTTTTACCGGGGGATATGCCTTTAGTAAAAAAGACAACGTTTAAGAAACTCATCAATAAATATCAAGAAACTAATTATAGTGTCATTTATCCCTGTTTTCAAGGTAAGCGCGGTCACCCACCTCTTATAACCAGAAGATGTTTTAAAGCAATACTAGCTCAGGGTATGGATGGTAATCTTCGGAATATTTTGCAGAAGTTTAATCATGAGGCCTATGAACTAGCCGTTATTGATCAAGGTATTTTACTTGATATGGATACTCCGGGTGATTATCAAAGAGTTGTAGAATTAGCTAAACGGGGTTCAATCCCTACATTAGAAGAATGTCAAGCCCTTTTTGATTTACATAAAGTTTCGGAAACCATAATCCGGCATGGGCAAAAGGTAGCCCAAATTGCGGAATTCTTGGCTCAGGCTCTAATTGAACGGGGATTTTCCTTAGATTTAGAACTAATTAGAGCCAGTGCTTTATTACATGATATTGCCAAGGGTGGTCCCAGCCATGCCCGAAGGGGAGCAGATATACTCCTCTCGGAAGGATTTCCTTCTGTAGCAAAAGTGATTATTGAACATATGGATTTGGAGTTTGAGCTGGATGAAATAGATTTTTTACTAGATGAGAAAAAGATAATTTATTTTACGGATAAGCTTGTTCAAGGAGAAAACTTAATATCTTGTGAAGAAAGATTCAGAAATGCTTCTTATAAATATGGTTGCACATGGGAAGTAATTGAGAAGATAGAGAAGCGCAAAAAAAACGCACTAATAATTGAAAGAAAAATTAAGGATTATTTACAGGTAGATGATTTATTTAGCTATATATACGAAAAAGCCGCTCAAAGGAGTTACAATGATGTCTAAAGATATTTATTTATCTGGTACAGAAAGCCTTTGTCCTGAATGTTTAAAAGTCATACCGGCCTACAAGATCATTAGTGATGATAAAGTGTATCTGGTGAAAAAATGTATTAATCATGGTGAGTTTCGCACTTTGATTTGGGATGAAGAGGCGACCTATGAAAGCTGGGGTACAGAGAAGATTCCCGTTATTATGGAAAATTGTGTAACAACAGTGGAAAAAGGATGTCCTTTTGATTGTGGGCTATGTCCCGAACATCGGCAATCTACATGTTGTGTGCTTTTAGAGGTAACAGGGGATTGTAATCTTAATTGTCCTATTTGTTTTGCTTCGTCGGAAGAAAAAACAGGTTATAACCCCCCTTTAGTTGAGATTAAGGACTGGTACAATTGGTTATTAGCCCATGGCGGCCCTTATAATATTCAGTTATCCGGGGGTGAGCCTACCCTTCGGGATGATTTGCCGGAGATCGTCAAGATGGGTCATCAATTAGGTTTTTCTTATATCCAGTTAAATACCAATGGGATGCGACTGGCAAAGGAGCCGGACTTTGTTGAAAAACTTAAAAATGCCGGATTAAATTCTGTATTTTTACAATTTGATGGCACAAAAGATAAAATTTATCAAAAAACTAGAGGCCGCTCTTTATTAGAGGAAAAAATTGCGGCTATTGATAATTGTGCAAAAGAGGGCTTAGGGATAGTTTTAGTACCTACTTTAGTTCCCGGGGTTAATATGGATAACTTAGGTGAAATAATCGATTTTGCAATAAGTCGTATGCCGAGCATTAGAGGAGTACATTTTCAGCCTATTAGTTACTTTGGCCGTTATCCTGATTCACCGTCTGAAAACAGGGTAACTATCCCGGAAATTTTGCGAAATATTGAGACCCAAACTAGTGGTAAAATCAAAGTGGATAACTTTTTGCCGGCTGGAGCAGAAAATTCTTATTGCTCATTTCATGGGAATTTTATTTTAATGGAAGATAAAAGCCTTAAACCTTGGAGCTCCTTTAGTGAGTATAAAACTTCTACTAAATATTTGGATGCAAAAATTGCGATTAAAAAATCCCGATCTTTTGTAGCTAGACAATGGTCAGCACCTAAGAAAACTTCTTGTTGCAATACGGAGCAAAAGGTGCCAGGGCTAGATGAGTTTTTGGAAAGAGTCAAGGAATATACCCTTTGTATTTCCGGCATGGCTTTTCAGGATGTGTGGACCGTGGATTTAGAGCGGCTAAAGGATTGTAAACTACATGTTTTTAGTCCTCAAGGCAGACTGATACCTTTTTGTGCCTATAATTTAACGGCTAGAAATGGAGAAAGCATTTATCGTCGGGTATGAGGTGGGAGCTTCATGGATTTTCGAACAAACCTTTTAGATGAGTGGGTAAAAAATAAGATGGATATTCACCCGAGCCAGTTACTTTCACCGAAGATGATAAAAGATTACCAGTTAAGAAAACTAACTGAAGTTTTAGCCTATGTGTCAAAATATAGCCCTTTTTATCAAAGACACCTAAAAGGCTATCAAATTAATAATATAAAGAATCTTAAAGATGTGACTAGTCTGCCATTTACCACAGAAGAAGATTTAAGAAACTTTGGGTTACAAATGTTGTGTGTATCCCAAAGTAAGATAAAAAGGGTGGTAACATTAGCTACCTCCGGCACTACAGGTAATCCCAAACGGGTATTCTTTACACCGGCTGACCAAGAATTGACTATTGATTATTTTAAACAAGGCATGAATACTTTTACTTTATCAAAGGAAAAGGTCTTAATTCTTTTGCCCGGGGAAACACCGGGAAGTATCGGGAACTTGCTGGCAAGTGCGTTAAAAAACTTAGGGCTCCAGCCCATAAAATTTGATATAAATAATACTTTAGGGGATATCCTTAATAAATTAGTAGATACTCAAGCTGATGTAGTTGTGGGCATACCTATTCATTTATTGGCTTTGGCCAAGTATTATGAACTGACTGCTGAAAAACCACCGTTAAGTCTAAAAAGGATCCTTTTAAGTACCGATTATGTTGCACAGACGATTATTGCTGAAATTAAACGGGTTTGGGATTGTGAAGTTTTTAGATACTTTGGTATGACGGAAATGGGATTGGGCGGGGGTATTGAGTGCCGAAAACACAATGGATATCATTTATATGAGGGAGATTTTTTATTTGAAATTGTAGATTCCGATTCTGGGACAGTTTTACCTGAGGGTGAGTATGGTGAAGTGGTCTTTACTACCTTAACCAGAAGGGGGATGCCCTTAGTTCGTTATCGAACAGGGGATATAGCCCGGTTTATTCCTGAAAAATGCCCTTGTGGTTCAGTATTGTCCCGGCTTGATTATATTAAAGCTAGGAGAACCGGTATTGTTAATGTTGCTGAGATAGGTAGTTTCACTATAGGAGATTTAGACGAAATATTACTGGCCCTACCGGGAGTTATTGATTTTACAGGAGTGATTTCCTTCTTATCAGGATTTTTCATACTAAAACTTAAAGTAATTACTTTAGAAAAATCATTAAGCTTTTCGCAAATTTATGAAGCTCTCCAAGTACATCCGGTTTTTTGCTTTTTATTAAAACAGGATAGGCTCCGGCTTTCCGTTAAAGAAATAATAGACCCTACCCTTTATCTGCCTCAAATGGGTAAGAGAAGGATAGTTATCGAGGATACTGATTTTTTGGGGAGGGAGTGACTTTATGCTGGCAAAGACCATTTATTTAATAAGGCATGGCCAGATAGAATTGCCCAAAAGCAAAAGAACATATATTGGTCAAATTAACCTGCCTTTAAGTCAAGAAGGATATAAACAAGGTCAGTCCTTGGCTCAAAAACTCAGTAAGGTAAAACTGGACAAGGTGTTTTCCAGCGACTTATCTCGTTCTTTAACTACCGCCCAGCTGATCGCTGAAAAAAAAGGCTTGATTGTGGAAAAGAGAAGAGACTTGCGGGAAATTAGTTTGGGTGAATGGGAGGGTTTAAGTTTTTCCGAAGTAGCCAGTCGTTATCCCCAGGAATTTAAGGAACGAGGTCGAGATATTGGCTATTTTCGACCTCCCGGGGGTGAAAGCTTTGCTGATTGTAGTCTTCGAGTGTTAGTGGCTTTTAATGAAATTATCCAATCACCTTATGAAAATATTGCTATTGTTGGTCATGCTGGTGTAAATCGTCTCTTAATATGCCATATTCTTGGTATGCCTATAGGAAACTTATTGCGTATCGTTCAAGATTATGCTTGTCTAAATATTATTATTACTGGTGATTTTGGCTATCGAATTAAGGCTCTTAATCGCTGAATTGCCGTAAATCTTACTTAGGAGGCTAAGAGTGATGAATAATAATGAAATAAAAGAGGCTATAAGTATTTTTTATAAAGAAATTATGGATAAATTAGTCCAAGATTATGCTACCGATTATGAGGGGTTAATTGAAAAATGGTTGGAATTTCATGAATTTTACCTTGAAAACGCTAATGCGTTCTTGGAACAACGGGCTCAAGGTCCGGTTATGCAAATTTCAGCTAATCAGGTGGTAATTGAGGTTACGGATAAGGATACCGGAAAAACATTTCGGCGTACCCTGCCGTTAGAATACTTTGAAACTGATAATGGTATAAAATTGTCTGGTGATACCCTGGATGGAACTCCGAGCCATCTGGCTTTTCTCTCGGAAACTGCACTTTTAAGAATGAAGGATATTCTGGGAAAAGGACCCGATACTCACCGTTGTGAAGACTAAAAAACAAATATTCGAAGTCTAACTATTTTTAATTATGTTTCCGCAACAATTTTACCTATCTCAGCAAGATTGTATCCGCCTAAACCTTCTAATTCCAGTTTAAATTTTTCAGAACGGATAATTTCTATAATCGCTTGAAAGGGAGGTTTTGAAAAATCTACTTTTTTTATTATTAAGTCATATCTTTCTTCTTGGAGAGGAATGAAATCTATTCCTTTAACTTGTAATCCCGCTTTTTCATTTCCTAAGCCAAGGTCTCCTTCCCCTCTGGCTACTGCACTGGCTACACTGAGATGAGATGTTTTTTCTTGCTCATAGCCTTTAATGGTAGAAACAGGAATTTTTAGTATTCTTAAATGTTCATCTAGGAGTACTCTTGTACCACTTCCTTTTTCCCGATTAATTATAGTTAAATCTTTTCTTCTTAAATCCTCCCAACTGGTTATTTTTTGTGGGTTACCTTTGATAACATAAAAACCTTGCAGGCGCCCAGCGAGATGAATTATTACTGCTGGGGTGCCAGGTAACATTCTTTTGACATAAGGAGTATTGTATTGATTTGTGTCTCCATCCCATAGGTGGGCGGTAGCAATTTGGGCCTTGCCTTGGTATAAGGCGTAGAGACCGTTATAACTTCCAATATGGGAACGTAAAGTTACCAGGCCATTAGGGTGGGATTCCAGATGACGTGCTAGGATATCTAATAATATGTCCTGGCCGCAGATGACAAAAGCATTACTTTGCGGAAGACCTTGTAATAAAGAATTAGTCGGAGACTTGTTTTCTGTAATAGGGGATTGGCTGCTATCCTGGATGTTTTTTGTGCTCTTTTTATATTTTTCCAGGTCTTTGAGATCAATACGTATTTTTCTACCAACTCGATAGGAGTTTATTTCACCACGCTTAATCAATTCATAAACTGTATTTTTGGCAATTTTTAAAATATCCGCAACTTCCTGGGGTGTTAAGCTTGAATTAGCATTCATAAGGATTCACCTCGCAGATTTTCTATTTCTAATATAACAAAAGTTTGCCAATGAAATGTTTACAAAATAATGGTTTTAAATTTTTGCTGGCAAATAACTATTTATATTATACACGTTTTAGTGTATCAAGCTAAACTCAAAATAGTTGGAATATTCGAGGATTTTGCTATTTTACGTATTGAATGCTTGGTAAAAATATCTTATAATGAAGATGATGTAACATAACTAAACGTGAAATATATTAATTTTCATGTCAGGTGTTGTTATGTATAACTACGTTACGTTGAGTTGTGTTTCGTTAGGATTATTATTTAATATTAAATTTCTAAGAGGGTTTTGTAATGAATTATTTTAAGAACGCTTTGTTTTTAGCTTTGGTAATAGCATTAATACTGTTTTCTTTGGGCTGTAGCCAGAAAAATTCTCAACCGAATGAGATGGAAAGTTCTGCAGCATTAACAGTTTCCGCGGCGGCAAGTTTAAAGGATGTAATGGCAGAAATTAAAAAAAAATATTTGCAAGAGAAGCCAAATGTAACAATTACTTTTAACTTTGGAGCTTCTGGCTCTTTACAACAGCAAATTGAGCAAGGGGCAGAGGTAGATGTCTTTTTATCGGCAGCCACCAAACAAATGAATGCTTTACAAGACAAGGACCTGATTATAATGGATACACGTAAAGACTTTTTAGAAAACAAATTGGTTCTTATTGTACCGCAAGACTCTGCGGAGGTTAATGATTTTAAGGATCTTTTAAATAAAAACGTTAAAAAAATAGGAATTGGTGAACCAAAGAGTGTTCCCGTTGGTCAATATGCTGAGGAGCTACTGACCAATATTGACATTATTGATGGGATTAAGTCCAAGGTCGTATATGGGAAAGATGTAAGAGAAGTACTGACCTGGGTAGGGACTGGTAATGCAGATGCAGGTATTGTTTATGAAACAGATGCTAAAATATCGAAAAAAGTAAAAATTGTTTTAAGAGCACCTGAAGGCTCCCATAAACCTGTTTATTATCCGGCGGCAGTTATTAAAAACAGTAAAAATATTAATGCCGCTCGAGATTTTACTGATTTCCTTTATAGTAGTAAAGCACAGCCAATTTTCGAAAAATATGGGTTTGCATTCATAGCTGAATAAAGATGCTATTAGTACACTGGGGGTGAACAAAGTGGGCATGGATTTCTCACCCTTGTGGATATCAGTTAGAACATCATTTTGTGCTACTTTTATAACATTTTTTTTAGGAATTTTAGCTGCCTGGTTTGTTGCCGGTTATAAAGGTAAACTAAAGGGCTTAATTGATGGTGTGTTTACTTTGCCACTGGTATTGCCTCCTACAGTTGTAGGATTCTTTCTTTTGCTTATTTTTGGCCGGCATGGACCCATTGGGAAGTTGCTTTACTCACTAGGTACCCAAATTATTTTTTCTTGGTCGGCTACTGTTATTGCCGCCTCGGTAGTGGCTTTTCCTCTTATGTATAAAACCACCAGAGGTGCTTTTGAACAGATTGATCAAAATCTCATTTATGCGGCAAGGACTCTCGGAGTTTCCGAATGGGAAGTTTTTTGGCAAGTGGCAGTACCTCTTGCGTGGCCGGGAATAGCGGCAGGAACTGTTTTAGCTTTTGCCCGGGCATTAGGTGAGTTTGGGGCGACCTTAATGATTGCCGGTAATATACCTGGTAAAACCCAAACAATTCCCTTGGCCATTTTTTTTGCTGCCGAAGGAGGAGAAATGGATCAAGCCTTAGTATGGGTTCTTTTAATTTTCGGCATCTCTCTTATTGTTATGACCTTGATGAATTATTGGAACGAATATCAGAAAATAGATAAACCTTTATCCGGGAGGAAATAAAATGACATTATTCGTTGAGATAGAAAAAAGCCTTCCCGGTTTTAAGCTTAAGGTCAGATTTGATACAAACAGAGATGTTATGGGGCTTTTAGGCTCTTCCGGCTCGGGTAAGAGTATGACTCTTAGATGTATTGCCGGTATAGATAAGCCGGACAAAGGAAAGATCATCTTAAATGGACGTGTACTATTTGATTCGAATCAAGGAATTAATGTTCCTAGCAAAGACCGTAAAGTAGGATATCTTTTTCAAAATTATGCACTTTTCCCCAATATGACTGTTGAAGAAAATATTGGCTTTGGCCTTAAAAAGCTGACAAAAGAAAAAAGGAAGGCTATTATTGAAGAAAAAATAACAATGCTGAAACTTAAGGGGTTAGAAAAGAGATTTCCCTTTCAACTTTCCGGAGGACAGCAGCAGAGGGTAGCTTTGGCTAGGGCACTAGCAATAGAACCGGAAGTATTGCTTCTGGATGAGCCTTTTTCCGCTTTGGATAACCATTTGCGAAATATACTTGTCAAACAACTTATTGATACCCTTTACCAATATCAGGGTGTTACCTTATTTGTGACTCATAATATGGAGGAAGCATATAAAATATGTAATAGTCTGGTAATCTTGCAAGATGGTAGTGTTGAGACATACGGGAGGAAAGAGGAGATATTTAATAAACCCCCTACTTTAGCAACAGCTCAGCTAACCGGATGTAAAAATTTTTCCGATGCGCAATATGTATCGCCTAATCAATTAATTGCACTTGATTGGGGTATTAAATTATATACAAATCATAATATAGAAGAAAGTTTAAAATATGTTGGGATTAGATCCCATTGTTTAAGACAAGCGTTGGATAATGAAAAGGAAAATGTACTTAAATGCTGGCCAAGTTTTATAAGTGAAACTCCTTTTGGTATTACTGTCTATCTGTCGGTAGGCAATAAACCTCAAAAAAGTGAAGATTATCATTTGGAATGGGAGATAACTAAAGAAAAATGGTTAGAGATTAAAGAACAAGCCCTTCCTTGGACTCTTTGTTTGCAGTCGGAGAATCTATTAACATTTGACAAATAAACTAAATCTTAGCAGGAAATATGTTCTATCATTAAATCGGCCTGTAGTGCTTTTTTTGGTACTTGCAGGTTTTTTTGCTTCTATGTCAAAAATACCTTATATATTCGCAATTTTTTGTAAGGAGTGGCAAAAAAGGAAAATGCATGCTATTGAAAAGATTCTTGCTCGAAATGCAGGGAAAAGCAAAGTTACAACAGGGGAAATAGTGCAGGCCAAGGTGGATTTTGCCGAAGTCAATGATTTATATTTACAGACAATCTACTCTTTTTACGAAATGGGTGGTAAAAAGGTTTGGGATAAAGATAAATTATGTTTTGTTTTTGATCACTATGCACCTGCTCCTACTATCAAATCGGCTGCTATTCATAAGGAAATGCGAGAATTTGTCAAAGAGCAAAACCTAACCCACCACTTTGATATCAATGCCGGAGTTTGTCACCAAGTTATACCCGAAGGGGGGCTAGTATGGCCGGGGATGATTTTGGTTGCCACTGATTCCCATACTACCACTCATGGTGCTTTTGGTGCCTTTGGCACCGGTGTGGGTGCTACAGATATGGCTACGATCATGCTTTCCGGTGAATTATGGTTTCGAGTGCCGGAAATAGTAAAAATTGAAATCAATGGTCAACTTCAGCCGGGAGTTATGGCTAAAGATGTGATTTTATATATTTTAGGCAAATTAGGTGCAGATGCGTGTGTTTATCAAGCAGTAGAGTTTTGTGGTACTTTTGTTGAAGATTTGGGTGTAGCGGAGCGGATGGTTATTTGTAATATGGCCGTTGAAATGGGTGCTAAAACCGCTTATATGGCTCCCAATGAAAAGGTCTTAGAATATTTGCGGGCGAGAACAGACCGAGAATTTGATATTTTAGAAACAGATAAAGATTTTCAATATCCTAAATCCTATGTTTTCGATATAAGTGAACTCTCTCCTCAAGTTGCTTTACCCCATAGTGTAGATAATGTAGTACCAATAGAAGAGGTACCCGTTGTAAAAATTGACCAAGCCTTTATTGGTACTTGTACCGGAGGAAGGCTTGAGGATATTAAAGTAGCTGTTGAAATATTAAAAGGTAAAAAGATTGCACCTCACACCCGTTTGGTTGTTATTCCGGCTTCTAATGAAGTATTTCTAATGGCCAATAAATTGGGCTATGTGGAAGAATTGCTTAAAGTAGGCGCTACCTTTTCTACGCCTGGCTGTGGACCTTGCCTTGGTGCCCATGAAGGGGTACTGGCACCCGGTGAAGTATGTGTTACTGCCTCAAATCGAAATTTCCCCGGAAGGATGGGGAGCACGGATGCTTTTATATATTTAGCTTCCCCTGCTACTGTGGCAGCTTCGGCGTTAGAAGGTAAATTAATTGACCCCAGAATAGTGGGAGGGAGTAGCTAGAATGAAAATAATACAAGGTAAAGTATTTGTCTTAGGAAAAAATATCGATACTGATCAGATCTATCCCGGGCGATTTCTTGAACTGGTAGACCCCAAAGAAATTGCTGGCCACTGTCTTGAGGGGGTAGACCCTAGATTAACTCAGTGTATAAACCCTGGAGACATAATTGTAGCCGGTACAAATTTTGGTTGTGGCTCGAGCCGGGAGCATGCGGCTATTACCTTACTTCATGCTCAAATAGGTGCAGTTGTAGCCGAATCCTTTGCCCGGATTTTTTATCGCAATGCTATTAATTTAGGTTTAAATGTTTTAGTGTGCCCAAAGATTACTGAAAAAGTAAAAGAAGGGCATATAGTGGAAGTGGACCTGATGCGGGGACTTGTAACTAATACGACAACTGGGGAAGTAATCCAGGGTGAAAAGCTTTCCGATTATGCTTTAGAAATTTTGGCTAGTGGTGGGATTAAACCATTGTTTAAAAAGAAATATAGCAGTTGATAACTAATTTGTTTTGGAAGAATGGGTAAATATCTATCCTTTCAATTTTTATAAAACTTGTGGTATAACCAGTTTCTAATATCGAGATAGTTCAAAAATATAGCGGGTATGCCTCAATATTAATAAAAGCCAGCCTGGGATTTAAATATTAAAAGCGGTGATAGGGTAAGAAGCTACAGCTATTGTATACTAAACAAGTAATAAAATAAACTTAATTTTGATCTCCGAGTCTTACTTCCTAAGGGTTGAGCTATGGAATTAAGACCTGGGTCAGAAGTTCGGGCCCACGGGGTATAGCGGGAAACGGCTATGCCTCCACGTATTTGGAAAGGAGTAGAATGAGTGATGGTATCTATTTGTGTACTAATCATTTATTTCCTTGTCTCCTTTTCGGTGACAAGGATTTTTTGTTATTCGTAGGAAATTATTTTTCACCTTAGCCTATTAATTTCCGTAATAACAATAACAAAATAGTTTCTTATAAGCATTGTTAAATGCTTTTCTCCATTCACGGTAATCGACCTGTGATCAAAGGGCAAAAGGTGGCAGGTACTAGAATAATACCATTAGTTATTGTTAAAAAAGAAACTGCGACATGTACTTATCCCAATTGCGGTTTTGGGAAGGGGGAGTAGAATGAATTTCAAAGTATATGAGTTAGAGAATGCCCAACAATTATTATTAAATAAGATTAAGGTAAAAGAAGAAGTGGTTCATCTTGGTAGTGCCTGGGGTAAAGTATTGGCAGAAGAAATTACTGCACCAATTAATGTACCTCAATTTCGCAAATCTGCTTTAGATGGGTTTGCCTTAAGAGCCGCAGATACTTTTGGGGCAGAAGAAAATAACCCCAAAAAGATTAAAATTATTGATGAAATTCAAGCTGGCGACACTAGAATTTTAGCTACTTTGCTTCCCGGGTGTGGAGTGAAAATACTAACAGGGGCTCCCTTACCATCAGGTGCAGATGTGGTTATTAGAAAAGAAGATTTCGATCAAATTGACGGAGAAATAACCATTTTTAAAGAACTTATTAAGGATAGTAATATAATTGATATTGGAGATGACATAAAGATAGGGGAAACTTTATTTAGTAGTGGAGAACTATTAACGCCTTATCACGTTGGTGTTTTGGCATCTTTAGGAATTAGTCATGTTAAAATTTATAAACCACCTCAAGTGGCTCTTTTGAGTACCGGCACCGAATTAAAAAATCCTGGGGAGTTATTAGAGTTTGGCCAGATATATAATAGTAATCTTTATACATTGTCAGCTTTGGTAAAAAGCCTAGGCGGTAGTATAGATAGTCTGGGAAATATACCCGATAAAATTGAAATTATTAAGGTGAATTTATATGAAGCTTTAGATAAATGTGACTTAGTTTTAACAACCGGTGGTGCCTCTGTAGGGGATTATGATTTAATTGAAGAGGCTTTACAGGAAATGGGTGCTGAAATTTTATTTAACCGGATAAAAATAAAACCCGGGTCACCAGTTGTTGCCGGATTAATAAAAGGTAAACTAGTAATTGGTTTATCAGGGAACCCAGCGGCGTGTCTAATCACATTTGAATTATTAGTACGACCTTTAATTAAAAAGCTAATGGGCAAGAAAGATGTTGAATTTAGATATAACGAAGTAATACTTGTTGATGGATTTCAAAAAGCAAGCTTCCAAAGAAGATTTGTGAGAGTTAATGTAAAATATAAAAATGGTAAATGGCTTGCCTATCAAACAGGCAAACAATCAACGGGAATTTTAAAATCTATGGTCAACTGTAATGCATTAATTGATATCCCCGCCGGTTCCGAACCAATAAAACCTGGGTCCCTAGTAAAGGCGATATTATTAAAGGATGATTTATCATATTTTTAAGTAGTTAAAGTGGAGTTGAAACATTTTATGGAAATTAGAATTATTTAATAAAGTAAATTTATGGGATCCATATAAAAGAAAATGTTTAATAAAAATAAGCTAATAGTAAGCATTAATCCTATTAGGAGAATATGTTGGTTTTATTGATTTTGTTCGATTTGGCGTAACTTTCTTACAATAGTTGATTGACTAACACCAAGTAGGGCGGCCATTTTTCTTGTACTTTTGCAGGATTCTTGTGCCATTAGGATGAGATTTTCTTCTACTTCATTTATGGCTGCTTTTAGTGGCAATATTTTATTGATTCTAATATTGGCTTTTTCTTTCTCAAAATTTCTAATATTTTCAGGTAGATGTTTAGGAAGTAACTCATTTTCCGGATTCATAATTATTAGTCTTTCAACAACATTTTTTAGTTCCCGGACATTTCCTGGCCAATCATATTTTTCCAGAATTTCAATTGTTTCGGCTGCAAAGTATTTGTTCATATTATGTTTTTCATTAAAAACTTCGCAGAAATGATGTAATAATGGGAGTATATCTTCTTTTCTTTCCTTTAGAGAAGGAATTTCGATTGGTACAACATTTAGTCGGTAATATAGGTCCGCACGAAATTTACCTTCTTTTACTAAAGTGCTCAAATCTTGGTTTGTAGCTGCTAAAATTCTTACATCAACCTTCTTAGGGGTAACACTTCCCACACGATAAATTTCTTGTTCTTGTAGTACTCTTAAAAGTTTAACTTGAAGGTCCAGTGGTAGTTCACTTATTTCATCCAAAAATACTGTCCCTTCATTGGCTACTTCAAATAGACCTGGTTTTCCCTTATTGGATGCTCCGGTAAAGGCACCTGCTTCATATCCAAAAAGTTCGGATTCAAGTAAATTAGGTGAAATAGCACCACAATTAATTTTAATAAAGGGAAAACTAGCCCTCGAACTTGATGTATGGATTAACTTGGTGATAATTTCTTTACCCACTCCGGATTTTCCTGAAATTAGTACTGTTGTATTGAATTTTGCCACCTGTAAAGCTGATGTAATAACATTTTTCATCTTTGTACTTTCTGCAATGATATTATGATGTTTTTGATTATGAATGCGCAATATAGATAGTTCATTTTCATATTTCTCCGTTAATGCAGTAATTTTTCTTAATTCATTTTTAAGATTTTTTAGTTCTGTTATATCACGTACATTAGTAACGATATATATTAATTCATTATTATCATTAAATACTGGGTTTCCTGTAATTATTGCATGTTTACCAGTTTTGAATTTTTGAATTATGGTTAATGCCTTCTGGGTTTCCAAAATTGTTGGTGTAACTATAGGTGAAAACATTCCGAGTTCTTCTAATTTCCTGATATTTACCCCTAAAACATCGGATGCTTTGATACCCGTTATTCTTTCATAGGCCTTATTAACACCAATTGTTGTTCCTTCATGGTTTGTTACGAAGATACCATCATATGATGATTCAAAAATAGCCTTAAAAAGAGAATAATTATTTTCATTAGGTTCATATGTATGATTAAATATATACAAAACAAATAACCCCCTATTCTAAAAAACAATCTAATATTATGATGATTATATCTTATTTTATCAAGTGAGTCATCTGTAGTTTTATGCGAACCAAATTTGACTCAGAAACTTAATATTAGTGCTGTTGTAAATAGGTTTTAGGGTTGGCATGTAAATTGCATTATAAAGTAAATGGTCCAAATAATATTTATCTTAAGGAGGTTCAGTAGATGCCACGAATCGAAATTAGAGAAGAACGTTGTAAAGGCTGTACTTTATGCATTAATGCTTGTCCCAAAAAAATAATAGCACTAGCTCCTTATACTAATAGTAAGGGATATAATCCTGCTACTTTAACCGATGAAGCACAATGTACTGGTTGTGGTTCCTGTTATGTATTTTGTCCTGATTTTTGTATAGAAGTTTATCGGTAGGAAATAGAAAGGAGTAGAAAAATGACAAATAAGATTTTAATGAAAGGCAGTGAAGCAATTGCTGAAGCTGCAATATTAAGTGGGTGTCGCTATTTTTTTGGTTATCCCATAACACCACAAAATGAAATTCCTGAATATCTTGCAAAACATTTTCCTAAAGTAGGAGGTACTTTTTTGCAAGCAGAAAGCGAAATTTCTGCGATTTATATGGTAATGGGTGCTGCAGCAGCTGGTGCTAGAGTAATGACTTCATCATCAAGCCCTGGCATTAGTCTAAAACAGGAAGGAATTTCCTATATGGCTGGTGCGGAAACACCATGTGTTATTGTAAATATTATGCGTGGTGGGCCCGGTTTAGGAGCAATCCAAGGTGCTCAACCTGATTACTGGCAGGCAACTAGAGGTGGTGGTCATGGTGATTATCGACTACTTGTATTAGCCCCAGCCACTGTGCAAGAAGCTGTTGATTTAACATATGAGGCTTTTGATCTTGCTGATAAATATCGTAATCCTGTAATGATACTTGGTGATGGCATCATGGCACAAATTATGGAACCTGTAGTATTGCCAGAATTGAAAGAACACTTACCGGAAAAGAACTGGGCAGTTGGCAAAAATGACAATCGGCCAAGAAATATTGTAAGTTCATCATATCCTAAAGTTGATGAATTAGAAAAGGTAAATATCCGTTTACATGAACGGTATGATCAAATTAGAAGAAATGAAGTGCGTTATGATTCTTTTTTAACTGATGATGCGGAATATGTAATAGTTGCTTATGGCTCGGCTGCACGAATTGCTAGATCTGCAGTAAAAATGGCCAGAGCAGAAGGGATTAAAGTTGGACTTATTCGGCCTATAAGTGTTTGGCCATTTCCAGTAGAACCTTTTCAGAAAATTGTTCCACAGACAAAATTCTTCCTTTCTTTTGAAATGTGTACCGGACAGATGATTGATGATGTAAGGTTGGCCATCGGCAATGAACGGCCGGTTTATCACTATGGTCGCCTAGGTGGAGTTATTCCATTACCTGAGGAGTTATTGGCTAAAATTAAAGAACTTGTAAAGGAGGGGCAATAGATGAAGAAAACATTTTCTTTTCCAAAGACCCTTGTGGATGTGCCGATGCATTATTGTCCTGGATGTACCCATGGTATTATTCACCGCTTGGTGGCAGAGGTAATTGAAGAAATGGGAGTAGCCTCACAAACAGTAGGTATTGCCTCTGTAGGATGTTCTTGTTTTAGTTATGATTATTTTAACTTTGATATGGTAGCTAGTGCCCATGGTAGGGCTCCGGCCACTGCTACCGGAGTTAAGCGAGTTCATCCTGATTGTTTGGTATTCACCTATCAAGGAGATGGGGATTTAGCTGCAATTGGTACTGCAGAAATAATCCACGCTGCTGTACGGGGTGAAAAAATTAGTGTTATTTTTGTCAATAACGGAATTTATGGTATGACTGGCGGACAAATGGCTCCAACGACCTTACCGGAAATGAAGGCAACAACTTCTCCTTACGGTAGACAAACTAATTTAACAGGATACCCCATTAAAATGACAGAGATGTTAGCTTTACAAGAAGGTTGTGTATATGCCGAAAGAACTAAAATAAGTACAGTAGCGACTATTAATAAAACAAAAAGGGCTATACGGAAATCTTTTGAATTACAAATGGCGGGCAAAGGATTTAGTATAGTTGAAATATTGTCAACTTGTCCTACCAATTGGGGAATTGAACCATTGGAAGCTATTAAATGGATGGAAAAGAATTTAGAGGCCTACTATCCCGTAGGGATAATCAAGGAATATAAGGAGGCTGAGTAACATGACACAAGAATTTCTTTTAGCAGGTTTTGGAGGACAAGGTGTTATGTTAATGGGTAAAATTCTTGCTGAGGCTGGTATGAAAGAAAATAAAAGTGTTATGTTTATACCTTCCTATGGTTCAGAAATGCGAGGTGGCACAGCTAACTGTTCTGTAATTCTTTCGGAGGAAGAAATAGATGCTCCTGTAGTTAGTAGACCCCTGGTATTAGTAGCAATGAACACCCCTTCTTTAGAGAAATTTGAACATTGTGTAAAAGAAAATGGAATTATCATACTAAATTCCTCTTTAGTTACAAAGGAACCGAAAAGAGAAGATGTAAAAGTAGTAAAGATTGCAGCTACTGATCTTGCCAAAGAATTAGGTAATGAACGAATCCTAAATATGATTCTCTTGGGAACTCTAGTTGCTGTTACAAATTGTGTTAAAGTGGATTCAATTATGGCAAGTCTAAAAGAAACTTTACCTCCACATCGTCATAATTTATTGCCATTAAACCAAAAAGCAATTGAACGGGCAATGAGTCTTGTACAATAGTCTACTTGGTTTATTTAACTAAAGTGGGATTTGCTTTTCAATAAATTTTAATTTTTTGACGTTTGTACAAGCGAGTCAGTATTGATTTAAAGT
>JBMNUR010000032.1:0-17007 GCA_050946395.1 Peptococcales bacterium | reverse complement strand
TAATATGTTTTCTTCTTCAATGTTTCTTACAAAATTTATACATAATAGTTAAATATTCCTTGTAAACCTCTAAATTCCTCCTTATTCAAAGATTGGGAAAAGCATAAAGACATAATATAATGCTCTAGTCCTTAATTTATAAGGCTAGAGCAATCACACTCCGGATATAACTTTTTGAGATTAAACCTCTCCTTAGACATTCGTATTTGGAAACCTTAAAATCAAAATTTCCTTACAAACATTGCACTTATCTCTAATCTATACTATAATTTGAACTTGTGTATTTATTAGTTTCAAAACTTATTTACTTCCAATCATAATACTTTTTCATAGAAAGGACAGATCTAGTGAAACTTGGAATCGTAGGCTTGCCAAATGTAGGGAAAAGCACCCTTTTTAATGCTATTACTCAAGCTGGAGCAGAATCTGCCAACTACCCTTTTTGCACTATTGAACCCAACGTAGGCGTAGTTGCAGTGCCTGACGAAAGATTAGCAAAACTTGCTAAGATATACACCTCAAAAAAACTTGTACCAACTGCTATAGAATTTTATGATATAGCTGGACTTGTCAAAGGCGCAAGTAAAGGAGAAGGGTTAGGTAATAAGTTCCTTTCCCATATCCGAGAAGTAGAAGCTATAGTTCATGTGGTTAGGTGTTTTGAAAATGATGATATAGTACACGTAAATGGAAGTGTTAACCCTCTCGGAGATGTAGAAACGATAAATCTAGAGTTAATGTTCTCTGATATTGAGATACTGGAAAGAAGACTGGAAAGATCTCAGAAAGTTGCCAAGAACGATAAATCTTTAGAAACTGAAGTAGAATTAATTAAAAATGCGCTAGCTGTACTAGAAAAAGGAAAATCCGTAAGAACATTGGACTTAACAGATGAGGAAAAACAACTCATTAAATCCTTTAATCTTCTCAGCTCAAAACCCGTCATTTATGTAGCTAATGTATCTGAAGATGATTTAATAAACGACGGTAACTCCAACCCAAATGTAATAAAGTTAAGGGAATTTGCTTCCCAAGAAGATGCCGAAGTAGTAGTTATTAGTGCCCAGATAGAAGAGGAAATAGCTCAGCTGGCTCCCGAAGAAAGAGTAGAATTTCTTAAGGATTTAGGTCTAGAAAAGTCAGGACTTGATAAATTAGTACAGGCAAGCTATAAATTACTAGGTCTGATAAGTTTTTTAACTGCGGGACCTATGGAGACTAGAGCATGGACTATTAAAAAAGGTACTCTAGCGCCCCAAGCGGCGGGAAAAATTCATTCTGACATGGAAAGAGGATTTATCAGAGCTGAAGTAGTAGCTTTTGCTGACCTAATAGCTCACGGAAGTAGCTTGACAGCAGCTAGGGAAAAAGGTCTGGTAAGGATTGAAGGAAAAGAATATATGATGGTAGATGGAGATGTTGTTCTCTTTAGATTTAACGTTTAATCAATTTTCATAAAAAGCGTAAAAGTAGGGTTATTTTAGATATTTGTTATCTAAGTATAGTTATAAGACTTTGACACCCGCCATCAAAAGAGCGGGTGTCAAAGTAAGGATTAGTTCAGGGTTAAATTTAGAAAATCCTCATATTCTCGCTCTGTTACTTTTTGGGTAATACTTCGAGCTAAATTAATATCATCGTAATTTGCCTTTAATAGATCCACAATTTCTTTATCAAGAGCCTGCTTTTTAACCATTCGTCCTAAACAATCTAATACTTGTCGATCGGTCATACCCTTTCGGTATGGTCTATCTTCCGTAATAGCAGTAAATACATCAGCTACTGCCAATATTCTCGAGCCTAGCGAGAGTTCTTCCTTCTTTAGATGAAATGGGTACCCCTTTCCATCTAAATGTTCATGATGAAAAGCACTCCATTTTTTAATTTCTTCAAAACCACTAATCAATTCTAGAGTACGATAAGTATAAAAGCTATGACTTTTAACAATACTGAATTCTCTTTTGCTTAAAGGCCCCGGCTTTTCTAAAATACCGGTGGGGATAGCAAGTTTACCTACATCGTGAAGCAAACCGGCAATTCTGATTAATTCCTGGTCATAATCAGAAAAATCCAAATAACTTGCCAAGGCTTGAGCAGTTGCAGCTACCCCACTGGAATGATTAGCTGTAAAAGGGCTGTGAAAGTCTATAATTCTGGCAAAAATGTTAGCCATTTCTAGTAAATCTGCAGGCCCCATATTTACATTCTCAAAATGTGATTCCTTTTTTAAAGTCTGGACTATATAAGGGGAAATAACATCAAACCAAAAGAATTCTTTATGGGCTAAGTTCCGAAAAGCTTCTACTACCTCAGGCATAAACATTCTTCCGGCTTGTTTTTCAATTTTACCTAAGATATGCTCCCGCTGGTCTAAAATATAGCTATTCCTTTTGATACTTACTGCAACTCGGTCGGCTAAATGAACAATCAAGCTACCTAATGGAATACCTTTATCAAATTCTTTCCACCAAGTATGATGATATCGTATTATTTGTGCAGTTTGGGAAAAAGGTTGATAATTTTTTAAAAGTTGATAACCAACTTCGGCATGAAGTTGGTTATCAGTTTCTTCGAATTCTAGTGCCACTAACCTTTCTCGGACAGATAAACCACCAATATCATGAAGAAGTCCAGCTAGGGTGATGCTTTTTCGTTCTTCCAGAGAAAGTCCCATTTCTTGGGCTAAAGCATGAGCTATATAGCCTACCTGTTTATGGTGATCCATTAGTAAAGGATTCACCAAATCAGCTATACTTGAAATACTAATTACTAAATCAAAAATTGGAACTCTTATTTCTCTTTGCAATGAAATTACCCCTTTTAGCTTATATTCTATTTTGATATTTACCTACTTTTGGACAAGCCTAAACATTTCAATGCACAGAATGTCATTCTAATCGCTATTCGTGTGTTCGTTTATTCGTTTATTACTTGAGCCTGATGCAAGATTTATCCGGCACAAATTCCGCTATATCTTTCTTTCACTATTCACTGTTACACTCTTTCACTTTAGATATTTTAGATCATATATTTCAAACTTGTACCAAGTAAATTCCCCGTCTTCCTGCATCCAAGTAGCCTCCAATTTAGTAGGTACCTTGATGCCATTTAGGGCCTGAGTTTCTACTACTTTTGCTACCCATTCCTTGGGCTCTGGATCATTAATATTTTTATATCTTAATGCCACGAACTTTTTTAATTTCCCTTTGTCATCAAAATGAAAAACAGCAGAACCTGTAGTTTCTCTATAGGACATGGTAGCTTTGGCACAATAATCATCTATGGACTCCCATTTAATATACGGGCTAAGGGCTGCCGTTGGGAACCAGATAATTTCTCCTAAGTAGCGTTGTAGTGTGGGCTCATTTAATTTAGGATTATTAGCTAGATTTACAACTGGAATAATACCAGCAAGCCTTATTTGCATTTTACCTTGCCCATCCTTAAAAAGATCTCGTCCTATAACTGGTAATCCATTCATAGATGTGTTTACCCGCCAGATAAAAGAAGGCTTATCAACGGTAAAATACTGCTCCGCTTCGGCTTTTAGCCAATCTTTTTGATCAGGTTTTAATTTCATTAAACCTTTTTGTTTTAAATACACTGTATGAATTTGCTCTTTTCCAATAACTTCCGAATATTCTAGCCATTTTTGGACGGGAACTGGTAGATCCTTTATCATCTCAATAGTTATTATTTTCTTCTCATTTTTATTTTCCATAAGCAACTCTTTTGTTTCATCATTAATTTGCAAATTGAAGTTCCAAAAGGCAAAGCCAATAATAACTGGAATAAGAACAATTAAATTTGCTATCGTACCGAATTTTGCATCTTGCCAATGCATAATGATTAAGATTTGCGAAAGGATAACCGCCAAAAGACCCGGTGCCCACCACCAGTCTTTTTTAAGTAGAAACACCAAGGCTGTACTTAAAAAAAGAAAAGTGCCTAGCAGCCATAAAAATCCTGCTAATCTTGAAATATCCTGGGTAAGTTGGCTAATTTTCGCCAATTGAAATGCTTTGATAAAGCCCATTAAATGTATAAGACCATGCATACCTACTATAAAGATAAACAATCCCTTTAGCATTTCGCTCCTCCTTAAATCTCCGGTACTGTTGTTCTTCCATATATTAACTATCAATATTTATTATAACACTCTTATGGATATAAAAAAAATATGTTCGTCAATTCGCTTATTCGTTTATTAATTAGGGCAGACACATGATCTGTCCTTACATTGCAGATAGACAAAATAAAGAACCGGGCATTAGCCCAGTTCTTTATTTTGTTTCTAATTCCGCCATTCTCACTAAAATCACACCTATTTCAGCTCTGGATAATCTTCCTTCCGGCTTAAATAGCACTTTTCCATTTTCCTGGTAGCCACCTAAAAGCTGTTGTTCTTCCAAGGCCATAATGGCATCTTTTGCCCAGTGACTATTAATATCGGAAAAGCTAGAGATAAAGCCTTCACTAGGTCCATAAAGCTGCAAAGCACGGGAGAGCATTACTATCGCTTCCGCGCGAGTGACCTTCACATCAGGCTTATAATACATTTTTCCATCTTTTTTATAGCCACCCACAATGCCTGATTCCTCAAGACTTGTGATTGCCTGTTGAGCCCAATGTTTATCAATATCAGTAAAAGTAGTAGTAAATGAACTGCTTGGTTCGGTTTGATTGAGGTATCTAGAGAGCATACCGGCTAATTCGGCCCTGGTAACTGAGTTGTCAGGTCGATAAGTGCCATCTTCAAAACCTTTAATCAAACCCATTTTAGCCAACTTATTCAAATCTTTTCGAGCCCAATGGTCCTTTATATCCAAAAAGGCTGCTAACTTGGGAAAAGTCTGAGGTTGAGAAGTTTCTTTAACTTCCAGGGCTACTACTTTTCCTTCCAGTGTGCCCACGAAAATATTATTTCCATTAACAGTACCATTACTTAATAAATAAGTTTCACCTAAATTAATCGTCCAATTCATCGGGTTTTCCCCGGTATTTACTGACATTATCTTCCCTTTGTGGGCATTTAAGATAATATCTCCACCTTGGAGGATAGGCCAGGACCGATAACCGGAAAGGCGAGTATCATACTGCCAGACATTCTCACCTGTTTCGGGATCTAAAGCATAAAGAGAACCAGATGTAGTACTATAAACAATTGCTCCACTTAAAACTACAGGTGTAGAAAGACCTGATGCAGCACTAGTTTCCCAAAGCTGTTCCCCAGTTTCTCCATTGAAAGCAAAAACTTTACCGGCAGGGGTGCTGATAACAACTGTGCCCTTATAAAATAAAGGTGCACTACCTGCTGGGGCATAATAAATCTGAGAACCTAATTGCTTACGCCATTTTTCCTCTCCTGTTGCTATATCTACAGCATAGAAATTATTATCCCAACTACCAAAATAAATAGTACCATTTCCCACTGTGGCAGAATTGGCAATAGTATTTCCCGTAGCAAAATTCCAGGTAAGCTTGCCGGTATTAGCATCTATTGCATAAAAGTTAAAATCACTGGAGCCCACGAAAACTTTATTACCCCTTACTACAGGAGAAGCAATAATTGCCCCATTGGTAGCAAACTCCCAACGCTTTTGACCATTGGTCGCTTTGAGAGCATAAACCTTTCCATCACCGGAACCCACGTATACCGTACCATTAACATATACAGGTGCGCCAATGATTGGTCCTCCGGTTTTAAATTCCCAGTTCTTTTTACCTGTGTTTTGATCTAATTGATAGACACTTCCACTCTTATCACCTACATACAAATATTTCTCACTTGCGCCAGGTCCATGGAGAATGCCGCCACTTAGTTTGGTTTCCCAGAGAATTTTTATCTTCGGGTTTTCCTCCACCCTAAAGGTCACTCTATCTAAATAAACTTTGCCATTGTTATGAACGGCTCGCACCCAGATGTTTCTAATGCCGTCCTCTATTTCTTTTAAATCAATTTCTTTTTGATAGGAATTATTAACTAATTCTAAAGGCTTCCAAGCAAAGTCCTCTAGCTTATATTCCACTTTTACGGGTTTAGTAGCCCAATTAATTAAATCGGCTTTAAGAAGAAAAGAACCGGATAATTTTTTATTTTCCTCGGGGGAAGCAATTTTAATCGCAGATTTAACTGTTGGCTTTTTAAAAGGTAAACGGGCGAATTCAGTGAGAGTTTGTCCTTCTACTAAGCGATTATAGATAATCAACTCTCCCCTGGCTTTATTTACCTCAATTACCGAGTAACCCCCATCCATTACTGTTTCGGTCATAATACCAGGGACATCATTAACTGTCCAAAAGAGATCCTTGTGTCCATGTCCTGTAAGAATCCCCACTACATTATAGTCTTTAATTATGGACCATAAATCCCAATCATTATCCATAAATTTACTTGCGTCAATCGCCTCATCAAAGAAAATAGGATGATGGGCAAAAATAACTACGGGAGTTGAAGGATCTACATTTTTCAAATCGTTTTTTAGCCAATTTAACATTGCTTTATCTAAAGAACCATGCTGACCTTGGCTAATTGAGGAATCTAAAGCTACAAAATGAAGTCCCTGATAATCCCAGGAAGTATATGTAGAACCGAAATACTTTCTAAAATAGCTTAGACCTGCATCAGTCCAACGACTTTCATGATTGCCAGGTACATGATAAAAGTTTTTCTGCAAGGGCTGGATTATTTGTAAATAACGCTCATATTCCTGAGGCATACCTGTCTCAGTAATATCACCACTATGAACAACAAAACTTGCGTCATTATAGTTAACTAAGATATCTTGAACTATGGCCGGTGTATACTTATTACCATTGGCGGAGCCAATATGGGTATCGGTCATATGAATAAATCTAAAACTTGTCTCCTGAGCAGCGATCTGATAAGGCAAATTTGCCAGGATCCCAACAAGAACAACTGTTACTAATAAAGCAAGCAATCTTTTTTTAGTCATTTCCAACCTCCAGTATATTTTTTTGAGTACTATCCCCCTTCCCTACACCTATAGACGTAAATTATTTGAAAAAGTTCTAGCTATCAAATACTGTTCGAAACTATTGGCTATTTTGTGACCAAAAAAACCGGTAATATAATTCACCGGTCTTAAGAAAAATTTTCAATAGTAGATTTTTTCAATATTTCCTTAAATTTTGCCGCTGAAATGGGCTTGCTAAAAAAATAACCTTGAACAAAATCACATTTTTGTTCTTTTAGAAAGCTTAATTGCTCACTAGTCTCTACACCCTCAGCTGTCACAGTAAGTCCCATAGCATGTGCCAAATTAATAACTGCGATAGCAATTTCATCTTCCTCATACCCTAAATTAATCTTATTTATAAAAGATTTATCAATCTTTAAATTAGTTATGGGTAATTTGCGAAGATAATTTAAGGATGAGTATCCTGTACCAAAATCATCCAAGGAAATGCCCACACCCAGACTTTCCAACTTTTCTAAAATTGCAGAAACATACCTAATATTATCAATAGCAATACTTTCTGTTACTTCAAGTTTAATATGATTGGGATTAATGCCGCTTTCCTCAATAATTTTGGTTATAGTTAAGACATTTTCATCCTTTAGTTGGGCAGGAGATAAATTAACAGAAAGAACTAAATCCGTAAAACCTTGCTGATGCCATTGTCGAACTTCTTCACAGGCCTTTTTAAGAACCCAATTACCTACGGGGACTATTAAACCTGTTTTCTCCAAAACCGGAATGAATTCACCAGGACTTAATAGGCCTTTTTCAGGATGTTCCCAACGGACCAAGGCCTCCATACCAATAATCTTTTCCGTTTTAGTTTGCAGAATAGGCTGATAGTAAACAATAAATTCTTCTTTTTCTAAAGCCTTTCTTAAACTATTCTCCATTTCAATTCTTTCTAATATTTCAAGATTCATAACCTGATCATAAAACTGATAATTGTTTTTACCCAACCTCTTGGCACTATACAAAGCATTATCTGCTTTTTTTAATAAATCTGTACTTTCTTCCCCATCAAAAGGATAAACCGTAATACCTACGCTACAAGTAATTAAAAATTCCCGCCCGCCTAAAAGAAAGGGTTCACTAAACAATGCCATAATTTTCTCGGCAAGGTCTATTACTTCCTGGGGTTGAGTTATTCCTTTTTGGATAATAAAAAATTCGTCTCCACCTAGGCGAGCTATAATATTTTGAGAACTGACGGTTTCAGTTAGTTTCCGAGCTAATTGAATCAATAACTGGTCACCATAAAAATGACCCAACGATTCATTAACTACTTTAAAATTATCTAAATCTAAACAGATAAGTGCAACTAGGTGGTTTTCATGTCTTGCTCTAGATAAAGCCACATTTAACTCTTCATAAAACTTTAGTTTATTTGGTAAATCAGTCAAAGGGTCATAATGAGCTAAATAGTTCATTTTTTCATGAGCTGAAGCTAGTTCCTGCAAACTTGCGTTGAGCTGCATTTTTATTTTTCGCTGTTTCCTAATATTAAGTAATAGAAAAATTATTAACATTATTAAAAGCGATACTAATAAAAGAATTAGCATTAACAGTACCTCTTATGTAAAAAATGTTGAGAGTTAATTAGGGCTTTTGTCCCACAATATTATATTTTCGCCAAATTTAGATTTTATCCTTCTTTCTATAGTTTTTAATGTATCACTTCCCTAAAATAGTATTTCGTCTCAAATATTTTGAAGTGTTTTCTTAAAGAATAGTAACCGATTAATCTATACTTTAATACTATGAAATGAGTTTAAGAAATAATCAGGAGGCGACTTTATTTATGAAAAGATTTAAAAAATTGATTATCTTACTAACTATGTTAGCCCTATTTACTACTATATTGGTGGCCTGTGGTGAAGAAAAATTAACTAAAATTCGTTTAAATGAAGTAACCCGTTCTGTTTTTTATGCTCCGTTATATGTAGCAATAAACCAAGGTTTCTTTGAAGAAGAAGGAATTAAGATTGAAATGACTACAGGGCAAGGTGCTGATAAAGTAATGACTGCTGTTCTTTCGGGGCAAGCCGATATCGGTTTTATGGGCCCGGAAGCTACTGTCTATGTTTTTAATGAAGGTAAAGAAGATTTTGCAGTAAACTTTGCTCAATTAACCAAACGGGATGGTTCGTTTCTAGTTGCAAGAGAACCAGACCCAAATTTTACTTGGGATAAGGTCAAAGGAACTACTATCATCGGTGGCCGTAAAGGCGGTATGCCGGAAATGACCTTGGAATATGTTTTGAAAAATAAAGGGATTATGCCTGGAAAAGATGTAGAAGTGTTGACAAATATTCAATTTGCCCTAATGGCTGGTGCTTTTACCGGTGGTACCGGTGATTATGTAGCTCTTTTTGAACCGGTAGCAGCTACCTTAGAACTGGAGAATTCAGGCTATGTTGTAGCCTCTATTGGTCAAGAAAGCGGCGAAATTCCTTATACAGTTTTTTCAGCTAAGAAAAGCTATCTAGAAAAAAACCAAGCTTTAATTCAAAGATTTACCAATGCAATTTACCGGGGGCAACTCTGGACTCAAAATCATACACCTGAAGAAATAGCAAAAGCTATTAAACCATCTTTTCCGGATGCCGACGAAAAAATCCTAACTGCTGTAGCCAAACGATATAAAGAGATTGATGCCTGGAACCAAACTCCTATGTTTACCGAAGATTCCTTTAATCGTTTACAGGATGTAATGGAATTAGCAGGAGAATTGGATAAAAGAGCCCCTTATGCCGAGTTGGTTACAAATAAATTTGCAGAAGAAGCGATAAGGGCAGTGAAATAGTGAAAGTAGTTTCACCAGTGTTTTCTGGAATAAAATTGTTATCGCGCCCACTTGCCCACGAATAATCGAAGTGTGTCACAATTAGAGAGGAGAGATGACTATTATGAAGGCTCAGCAGCCAATAGTAGAAATCAAAAATATTTCCATGAAATATCAAAGTATGGAAGGTGAAATTGCGGCCTTAGAGGACGTCTCTCTGGATATTTATGAGGGGGAATTTCTTAGTATCGTAGGCCCCAGCGGTTGTGGCAAATCAACTCTACTTAATATTGTTGCCGGTCTAATTTCACCCTCCATTGGAGAAGTATTAATAAATAACAAGGTGGTAAATGGACCCACCGATATGGTTGGCTACATGCCACAAAAAGATCAATTGTTTGAATGGCGTAACATCTGGAAAAATGTAATTCTTGGCCTTGAGATACAAAATAAACTCACCCAAGCCAACCTGGATTTTGCGGAGAGGCTTCTGGAGAATTATGGTCTTATAGATTTTAAACATAAATTTCCCAATCAATTATCAGGGGGGATGAGGCAAAGAGTAGCCTTAATCCGCACCTTAGCTATTAACCCGGATATTTTATTATTAGATGAAGCTTTTTCAGCTTTAGATTACCAAACAAGATTAGTTGTCAGTGATGAAGTAAAGCAAATTATTGTAAAGGAAAACAAAACGGCGATTCTAGTAACCCACGACTTATCTGAGGCCATTAGTATGGCAGATAAAGTGGTAGTATTATCAAAACGGCCGGGAACCGTTAAAAATATTTATCCTATCCAATTAACATGTGATTCCCATACCCCCTTAGGCTGTAGGGAAGCACCCGAATTTAGAGAGTATTTCAATAAAATCTGGAAGGAGCTGGGTGTTCATGCCTGATAATACGCAAAAAACGATTGTTTCCCAAGAGCACGAAGCCTTCCTGCGCGAGAGAAAAATTTATAAATGGAAAGTATTAAGCACCCAAATTTTCCTTCTAATTGCTGTTGTTATCCTTTGGGAGGTAGCTGCAAGACTGGGTTGGATTGACCCGTTTATTACTAGCCAACCCACACGTATTTGGAAAACTTTGCTCAACCTGCACAATGAAGGAACACTTTATTACCATATCGGCATAACTGTTATGGAAACGGTTGTGGGTTTTGTTTCTGGAACGATTATCGGTACTCTTTTTGCTATTTACCTTTGGTGGTCTGATTTTGCCGCTCAAGTTTTAGACCCTTATCTGGTAATTTTAAATGCTTTACCAAAAATTGCATTAGGCCCAATTCTAATTGTCTGGATTGGAAATGGGGCAACTGCGATTATTGCTATGGCTCTCTTTGTTTCTTTAATAGTAACTATCATAGGAGTCTACTCCGGTTTTGCCCAAGTTGACCCTGATAAAATTAAGCTCCTAAAAACCTTTGGTGCTACTAAACAACAAATTCTTAAAAAGGCAATTCTCCCTGCTAGTTTACCCACAATAGTTTCCGCTTTGAAAATTAACGTCGGCCTATCCTGGGTGGGAGTAATTGTCGGGGAATTTCTGGTATCTAAGGCTGGTTTAGGTTATCTAATTGTTTATGGCGGCCAGGTTTTTAAACTGGACTTGGTAATGACCAGTGTCATTATTTTATCTATCGCCGCAGCGGTAATGTATAAAGCCGTGGTAGTTTTGGAACAGCTGTTTTTAAAATGGAGATAGACTAAAAAAGTCGCCTAGGCGACTTTTTTAGGGCTATGCCCGTATCATCCTTCCAACTATTCCATAAGTCTCTCTCTTAGCATGGTATTACGTTCCGTTACCTTATTATTTTTTACCGCTAGAGCCAATGCCTTTTTGGAGCCAATTAAAACAAAAATCTTTTTAGCCCTGGTCACACAAGTATATAACAGATTTCTTTGGAGCATCATGTAGTGCTGGGTTACCAAAGGAGCAACTACTATTTTATATTCGGAGCCCTGACTTTTATGAACCGTTGTGGCATAAGCCAATACTACTTCATCTAGTTCACTTGCTTCGTATTCTACTTCAATATCGTCAAACAAAATTTTGACCTGCTTATCTTCCAAATCAATAGCTGTGATTCTACCGATATCACCGTTAAAAACATTCTTATCATAATTGTTTTTAATCTGCATGACTTTATCATTCAGCTTATATTTTACGCCCCCATATGTAATAAAGGTGGTACTGGGGTTTAGAGTATTTTGTAAAACCTCATTGAGATTACGGGCACCTACCTCTCCCCTCTGCATGGGAGTAAGTACCTGTATATCATTAATAGGATCAACCTGATAATAAGTCGGAAGCCGTTTTTTACAAAGACTTTGTATTTGTTCCACAATTTGAGGTAAATTATCAGCTTCCATAAAGAAAAAATCACTTTTCTTATCACTTCTCAACTCAGGAAATTCACCTTTATTAATCCGATGGGCATTGGTAATAATTTTACTCCCTTGAGCTTGGCGAAAAATTCTAGTTAATTTGACAGTATTCACAATACCGGAATTAATAATGTCTCGGAGAACATTACCCGGACCCACCGAAGGCAGTTGATCAACATCTCCTACTAAAATAACAACAGCATCTTCCGGAATCGCTTTTAATAAATTATACATAAGCAAAATATCCACCATGGATGTTTCATCGATAATTAAAACATCACAATCTAGAGGATTTTCCGCATTTTTCTGATAACCTTGGGGGGGCTTATATTCCAGTAAACGGTGAATAGTTTTGGCCTCCATCCCCGTGGCCTCAGACAAGCGTTTAGCGGCTCGACCGGTGGGTGCCGCTAGAAGAATTCTAGCATACATCTTTTCAAAGGCTTTAATGATAGCTAAGGTTGTAGTGGTTTTACCTGTTCCAGGACCACCTGTTAAAACCATAAATTTTGACGAAACTGCAATCTTAATACCCTCTTTTTGTACCTCATCATAATGAATTTCATTTTCTTTTTCAATTTGCGAAATCACTTTTTCCACTGGAAATAACTGAAATCTACTGGGCTTGGCAACTAAATTTTTTATTTTTTCTGCTACACCACATTCGCTATAATAAAACGGCGGCAAATAATAACTAGCCTCTCCCTCTAGAATTAATGACTGTTCGAAAATCATTCCAGTTAAAACTTCTAATAATTTTTCTTCAGACACTTCCAGGTTTTCTTGTCCCAACTTAAGGAGTTGTTCACGGGTGGCATAACAATGACCCTCATTGGACAGCTGGTTTAAAATATAAATTATCCCTGCTCTACACCGTTCATAAGAATCCGGGGCAAAACCAAGCTTGCGAGCAATTTGATCCGCAGTCTTAAAACCAATCCCCCATATATCATCTGCTAAGCGATAAGGATTTTCCTGAACTAGTTTGATGCTTTCATTACCATAGGTTTTATAAATTTTCACGGCAAAAGCTGTGGAAACACCGTGACCTTGTAAAAAAAGCATCACATTTTTTATTTCTTGTTGCTCTAGCCAGGCTTTTTTTATCATGTCTAACCTTTTTGTGCCTATTCCCTCTACTTCCAACAACTTATCTATTTCTTCTTCAATAATTCTAATGGTATCTTCTTTGAATTTTTTAACGATTTTTTTTGCATAAACAGGGCCTATCCCTTTGATCAAACCACTCCCCAGGTATTTTTCTATGCCTGTTACAGTAGCAGGCATCACCTCAAAACATTCACTTGCGCTGAACTGTCTGCCAAATCTACTATCATGCTTCCATTCACCTTTTAGGTTGAGAACCGCCCCCACATTTACCACAGGCATTTTACCCACAACGGTAATTAACTCCGAAAAACCTTTGGATTTAATCTTGATTACACTAAAGCCATTTATTTCATTAATATATGTAATTCGTTCCACAACACCACTTAAACTTTCCAAAGCTAAGACCCACCTTTTAAATCGAAAGGGACGCAGCTTTTGACATTGTTCATTGTCAAAAATTTCGTCCCTTTCAATTATAATACAGATTTTTAATTATTTGTAACAACTTATTTGATTCAATATCTCATCCATGATATTAATCCATAAAGGGCAATATCAATATCTAAAGGTCTTTCCATATTATACCTTAATTATAGTCCATTACTTCCCGATTAACAAGCTTAAAGCTCGTCTCCGGCAAACATCAACTTAGCTAAATAAAAATGTCAAAAATTCCTCTTGGGTCACACCACTAAAGTACTTCTCCAATTCTATAGTTTCTAACACGTTTCTTAATGCTTCTAGTTCGTATCTATTGCCAGTTAATAATTTTTCCAGTTCTTCAATATTGGCATTACTGAAAAAATCACCGAAAATCTTAGCATCTAGGATGACACCTTTTTCTACTTCCAACCGAACATCAATCTTCCCACACGAGAAACGCTGGACCTTACTGGTATTAAATCTGGGAGAAGAACCATAATTCCATTCCCAAGTATCATATTTTTCTTTTTTTAATTTATTAATTTGTTCTAAATCACTGGCAGTTAATTGATATTCCTTTATAGGATGACCGTTAAACAAGGTAGTTAAAAGAATTTCTTTAAATTCTTTAATTGATACAGGCTTGTCCAAATAATCATAGACATTAGTAACTCTGCTTCTTACCGATTTGACAGCCTTGGAGGTAAATTTTTCTGGGTTTACATTTAATGCTGCTTGGACATCTTCTAGCTTTGAATTAAAAAGAATTGTCCCATGATGTAAAACTTTACCCCGATAAATGTATTGGGCATTGCCGGAAAACTTTTTACCGTCAATGGCAATATCATTGCGACTATTGTGCTCGGCCTTGACTCCTAGTTTACCTAAAGCCTGGACAATACGTTCATTATATTTTCGAAAATCAATACTTTGGGTATCTGTCTTTTCAATAAAAGAAAAGTTTAAATTGCCTAAATCATGATAAACTGCCCCACCTCCGGTAATACGGCGGACAACATTAATATTATTTGCTTTTATGTACTGGGCATTTATCTCTTCAACGGTATTTTGAAAACGGCCGATAATTACTGAAGGAGCATTTTGCCATAGTAAAATAATGCTACCATCAGTCTGTAAACTTTTTGTTACATATTCTTCTAAAGCCAGGTTGTATCTTGGATCAGTTGAATCGTTTTTGATATACTGCACGGTCTTTCCTCCCATTTTTGATTATTATATCTATATTGTACTGATTATAGCATAAAATTCTAAATACGGTCGATAGTCAACGCTAGATTGCAAATTGTACCAATATCAATATGCGCCCTTACATATTGATACTTTCAATCTAGCGAAACGAAATCTTAATCTAAGTCTTTTCAGTAGTTTCTGTAGCTACTGCAGATTCGGGTTTTAGTTATTCAATCCTTCTTTTAATGCGGCCAAATTTTCATACATAATGCTAAAATAATCCTTTCCCGCTTCTGAATCTTTCACAGTTAAATTACCTAGGGGATTCAAAACCATAGTATTGATGCCCACTTCTCTGGCTATAGTCTCTGATACCTTTGAACTTACAAGAGTTTCCGTAAATATATATTTTAAATTATGTTCTTTAGTAAGTTTAACTAATTGGGCAATTCTTTGAGGGGTGGGTTCTGTATGAGGATTAATACCCATTACCGCAATTTGCTCTAAACCATACCTTTTGGCTAAATATCCGAAAGCTGCATGGTTAACAACAAACACCTTGTTAGGTGAGTTTGCTAATTCTTTCTGATAATCTTGGTCTAAACTATCCAACTGTTCTATAAGCACCTGAGCATTTTCGTTAAAATAATCCTTATTTTCGGGGGATATTTCCACGAGAGCATCTAAAATATTGGCTACCATCTTTTGGCTATTCTTCGGATCTAACCAGATATGGGGATCAGAATGGGAATGATCATCTTCATCATCCTTTATTAAATCGACACCAGTACTGGCATCAACAATCACTAACTCTTTGTTATTTAGAGAATGGGTAATATCCACAATCCAGTCCTCAAAACCTGCACCATTGTATATTAACAGACTAGCATTTTCTAATCCTACTAAATCCCGAGGACTTGGTTCCCAACCATGGGGCTCGGCCCCAGGAGGTAATAAATTATCTACGGCTAATTTATTACCGGCAATTTTCGAAGTAAAAAAATATAAAGGATAATTGGTAACTTTTACAGCCACTTGTCCTGTGTTATTTGTCATTACCTCTTCCTTAATACGTTTTTTATCGGCATCTTTATCTACTAAATTGCACCCGGTGAAGTTTATTAGCAATATTAAGCATAAAAATAATATAACATTTTTTTTCATTGATCGTCCCCCGATATTACAGATAATTAAGTCGATAGTCAATAATATTGGTTATTTACTGATTCTTATCAACTCTTTAGCTTTCTAGTTTATACGGAATAACATTAGTATTATAATTTAAAGGTAATCTTTTTTCAAATAATTCCCAAAATAAGTAGCTTATCCTTGATTTTGGAAAGTATCTAAAAATACTCTGAAAATGTCTCTGGCTTTGACATATCTTTTATACTGGATAGCTGATAACTTTTCACTACCATAATACTTCCATCCTTTAATCTTAACCAATTTCAAGGGAAGAATACCCATATAGCCTAATACATCTTTGAGAGGATAACCTAAAAAAACCCCTATTTCGTGGGGAAAAGCATCAGAACGAAGTCTTGAAGTTAAAATCTCAAGATAACTAGCTAATTGAAAATCAAGGGGATAGCCAATTTGCCTCAAAAAATTTTGATTAGCCTTTACCTGTAATGTTTGGGCTAAACATTCCCGGTGGTAAAAAAATAATTGTCTCCTCTCTAGGTTGGGAAAATCTTTAATTTCAATGTGTTTTATCTGAGAATCCCGGAAAAAATGGTAGCATCGTTCTAAATTATTTCCCCATTTAATATTTAAAAGCTCTCCCGGTTTGATACCCATAAATACAGGGCTCAATCTAATTAAAACATTTTGAAATTCTTTATTAATATCTAGCGACATAAATTTTAACCGCCTACACAAAGGTTAGTACATTTAGTCTTTGAGTATTGGTTAGTTTTATGTAGGTAAATTTAGTGACCGATGACTAGTGAATAGAATTTGGGGTTAATTTTTGGGTTAGTGACCAGTGCCCAGAAGTTACTAAGGATAAAATAAGGGCGACCACAGGTCGCCCCAGAATGTAGACAAACTCCATATTTATCAACGTTACGCTGGCTCAGACAATTTATTGTGAATGAACTCAACGGCTTCAGGAATTA
>JBMNUR010000031.1:0-17205 GCA_050946395.1 Peptococcales bacterium | reverse complement strand
CCTCTCCCCATCAAGGGTAAAATGAACGGGCTTTGTACGATTTTATTAGTTTTCAAGGAACAAAATCTCTCTTTTAAAATTGGAAATTATCTATTTTAGGAGGGACAAAACATATTATACGAGGAGGCTTATTAATGCGCATTATTAAAGAACAGTCGGCACTTTTACTAATTGATGTTCAGGAAAGACTTTATCCACATATGGTAGCTAAAGAACAATTAGAAAATAATCTTAAGATTTTAATTCAAGGTATGAAAGTACTAGATGTACCAATCCTTGTTACTCAACAATATACCAAAGGTTTAGGACCTACTATTCAACCCATTTTGGAAACTTTAGGTGATTTTGCTCATATAGAAAAAATTGCATTTAGTTGTTGTGATGAAGCTAAAGTTCAAGGAAAACTAAATATTCTGGATAAAAAGTTTATTCTGGTGGCGGGTGTTGAAACTCATGTGTGTGTCTTACAGACGGTCATTGATCTTTTAGCTGCAGGATATATACCTGTGCTTATTGAGGATTGTGTTTCTTCACGAAAAGAAAAAGATAAGGAGATAGCCTTAAGAAGGATGGAGAAAGAGGGAGCGATTATTACAACCTATGAATCAATTCTTTTTGAATTATTACGTTACGCAGGAACGGAACAGTTTAAAGCAATTTCTCGCCTGGTGAAATAGGGAGTTTACTTTGAATGGATTGAAATCAATGGAAAAACTTAAAATAGGTAAAACTATTATTAATTATGAAATGAAACCAGATAAGAGGGCTAAAAGGATTAAAATAAGAATAGTAAAGGGTCAGGTGAAAGTTTCCTTTCCCCCTGGAACTGATAAAAAAAGGGTAAAGGAGTTTGTCGAATCCCAAAAAGAATGGATCATTAAAACCTTAGGGAATTATCAAAATCAAAAAGAACAACGTCCCCTTAAGATTTATCAAGAAGGTGAGGAATATCTTTTTAGGGGGAAAAAATATCAACTGAGGATAAAATCTTCAGAAGGAATAAAGGCTACAGTCAAGCTCTTAGAGGATTCTATTTTGATTCTATTACCCAAAGATGCGGATGATTCTAATCGTTCTAGTCAAATCAAGGAGATTTTGGTTTCTTGGTATCGAGATGAAGCTAAAAGAGTCTATAAATCTAAATTAGAACATTATGCATTGCTTATGGATTGTAAATATAATCAATTGCGAGTTAAAAATCAGTCCACTCGTTGGGGTAGTTGTTCGACTAAAGGTAATATAAATTTAAATTGGCGGATTATTATGGCTCCGGATGAAGTGATTAACTATTTGATTGTCCATGAACTAGCCCACTTAAAGCACATGAATCATTCCCAAGATTTTTGGAACTTTGTAGCTATATTCATGCCTGATTTTGCTATATGGCGAAAATGGTTAAAAGATAATGGCAAATTCCTATCTTTTGAAAATACATAATAACTTATTCTATGGAGAAAGAGGGGTAATATAATGGCGCAGGTTCAAAATATTTATTGTGTGGGCCGAAATTATTCCCTACATGCCAAGGAACTAAATAACCAAGTCCCTACATCGCCTATGCTATTTATGAAGCCTACCCATGCTCTTGTGGAAGCAAAAGGGCAAGAGATTTTTTTACCTAATGGTCAAGGTACAATTCATTATGAGACTGAATTAGTTATTTGCATAGGTAAACCATATGAAAAAGGTATAAAAATTGATGACCTTGTGGAAAAGATGGCTATAGGACTTGATTTAACTTTGAGAGATGTGCAAAACAGTCTCAAGACAAAAGGTTATCCCTGGCTTTTGGCCAAAGGATTTATAAATTCAGCTATCATAAGTGGATTTAGACCTTTTTTAGGTGTGGAAAAGTGTAAGGAAACAAATTTTGCCCTTATAAAGAATGGTGAACAAGTTCAATTGGGCAATATCAAAAATATGATTTTTGATTTACAGAGTATTGTGGATTTTACTGCAGAGCATTTTGGTCTAAGTGAGGGAGATATTATTTTTACCGGTACTCCCGAAGGGGTTGGCCCTGTTTCCGATGGTGACCGGATGTCTTTAGTATTAGGTGGGCAAATACTAGGGGAATGTATATTAAAATTACGATAAAAACAAACCAGTGTTATATTATAAAGCTATAATAGGCAGGATTCCAGTCCTGTCTTTTTTAATTTCGTAATACTAGCCAGCATAGGAAAATATCTGATATAATATTTTAGACGTTTTAATGAAAAGAGGAGGAGACAGTTTTGTCTATTTTAGATAGTTTAAATCCTGAGCAACAAGAGGCTGTTCAATGTACTGAAGGGCCTTTATTGATTTTAGCAGGAGCCGGAAGTGGTAAGACCCGGGTCCTTACCCATAGAATTGCCTATCTTATATATGAAAAAAAGATTTATCCGAGAAATATCCTGGCCATTACCTTTACAAATAAAGCTGCCCAAGAAATGCGGGAAAGATTAGAAAAACTAGTTGGACTAGCTGCAGAAAGGCTTTGGGTAGCCACATTTCATTCTACTTGTCTAAGAATATTAAGATGGGAAATTAATGAATTAGGCTATACGAAAGATTTTGTAATTTATGATGATGCTGATCAACAAACCCTTATTAAGATGATATTAAAAGAAATGAACTTAGATGAAAAAAAATATACTCCCCGTAGTATAAGTAGTAGGATTTCCAGTTATAAAAATGAGCTTAAGACACCGAGTGCCGCTAGTAGGGAACTGGGCAATAACTATTATGACCAGCAAATAATCAATATCTATGCCGAATATCAAAAACGGTTGAAAAGTAATAATGCTTTAGATTTTGATGATTTGATTATGTTGACTGTCCAGCTTTTTAAAGAAAACCCGGAGGTTTTAGAAAAATATCAAGAACGTTTTAAATACATATTAGTGGATGAATACCAAGACACCAATACTGCCCAATATATGTTAATTAATTTATTAGCAGCTAAGCACAAGAATCTCTGTGTGGTGGGCGATGATGACCAATCGATCTATGTGTGGAGAGGGGCAGATATTAAAAATATTTTAAGCTTTGAGGAAGATTACCCGGAAGCTAAAGTAATAAAATTAGAACAAAACTATCGTTCCACCCAAAATATTCTAAGTGCCGCCAATGAAGTAGTAAAAAACAATTCCCGGAGAAAACCAAAAAGCCTATGGACAGATAAAGGAAGTGGGGAAAAGCTTTATTACTATAACGCTCAGGATGAGGTAGATGAGGCTTTTTTTATCGTTAGAATGGTTAGGCAAATCATTGAGCGCGAACAAAAGGAATATAAGGATTTTGCAGTTCTATGTCGGACAACAGGTCAATTTAGAGCTATTGAGGAATCCTTAATTCGGGGTAACATTCCTTACCGAGTATTTGGGGGAACTAAATTCTATGACCGAAAAGAAATAAAAGATATACTTGCCTATCTTAAGGTTATAGCTAATCCCCTGGATGAGATAAGTCTAAGAAGGATAATCAATACTCCTAAACGGGGAATTGGGGATTCTTCCTGGGACAAGCTTGTAAGTTTTGCGGCAATAAATGGTAAAACTATATATGATGTGTTAGCTGAGCCCCAATCAGCAGGAATAGCTACTAGAACAACTAATGCCATCAAAGGTTTTTACAAACAAATCCAAGGTTTTCGGGAGTTAAGTAATAACAACATAACGGGTCTTACCAATAAAATCCTGGAAGAGACGGGTTATCTTCAGGAATTACAACTGGAGAAAACTGTTGAAGCAGAAACCCGGCTGGAAAACCTTCAGGAGTTTTTAACTGTTACCAAAAAGTATGATATGGAAAGTCAAGGTGGAGATCTTAGTACTTTTCTAGCCGAAATTTCTTTAATGACCGATATAGATAATTATGATCAAGGCGAAGATGCTCTGGTAATTATGACAATGCACGGTGCCAAAGGCTTGGAATTTCCCGTTGTCTTTATTACAGGCATGGAAGAAAATTTATTTCCCCATAGTCGGAGTATTAATTCTACTGATCCTGAGGAAATAGAAGAAGAACGAAGACTCTGTTATGTAGCCATAACTCGGGCTCAAGAAAGAGTATATTTGACTGGTGCCTGGAGGCGAACAATATACGGTAGAGATGCTTATAATGCCCCTTCCCGTTTTATTGATGAAATACCGGAAAGATACTTAGAAAGCTCCCCCAAAAAGCGGGAACCTCAAAACCCTATAAATTCATTTTCTAATGTTATCCCATTTACGCCTAAAGTTAGTTCAATTGGTTCCTTTAATATAGGGGATAAGGTCACACATTCCAAATGGGGGGAAGGTCTGGTGGTCTCAGTGAAGGGTACAGGAGATGATGCGGAAATCAGTGTAGCTTTCCCCGACCAAGGAATCAAAAAACTGATTGCCAAATATGCACCGATTAAGAAGGTATGATTGAGGTTAAGATTAAGATTAGCTACGTTGGATTAAGAAAGACTGTTCGTGAGGGCTCGTAGGCGCGAAAAAATTCATTAAATGTCACCCTGAGCGATAGCGAAGGAAAGGGTAGGCACAAGGCCTACCTCCAGCCTGTTGACAAAGTTATTCAAAACAAAATCCATATAATTTTATCATTAGTAAAACTTGGCTTTTGCTAAGCTTTAAGCGAAAGCCATAGTTGCACTTATGCCACCTAAAACTTTTTCTTTCATTTAGGCTAAGTGAAGCATTTGGCGAGTTTAGATAAAAAGAACGCAGACGGCTGAAGATCAGAATTAGCAACTGTTTGAACCGAAGGTGAGTTTTGCTAATTCCTGAAGCTGTTGAGTTCATTCACAATAAATTGTCTGAGCCAGCGTAACGTTGATAAATATGGAGTTTGTCTACATTCTGAGGGTAGGCACAAGGCCTATCCATACGACCAGTGACCATTACTAGCCACTAACAACTAGCCACTAAAAAGGGGGGTATTTTACCATTGGATGATGTAAAGATAAAAATAGCTAAACTTAAGGAAAAGATAGAAAGACATAATTACCAGTATTATGTTTTAGACAATCCCATTATTTCTGATGTTCAATATGATAAGTTGATGAAGGAACTAATTGCTCTGGAGAGTGAATTTCCTGAACTTATTACACCTGACTCACCATCCCAAAGGGTAGGTGGCAAGCCTTTAGAAAGCTTTAAAACATTTACCCACCGTACACCCCTTTTAAGTCTAGGCAATGCCTTCGGACCAACAGATCTTTTAGATTTTCACCGTAGGGTTGTTAATACTTTAGGTGAAGATGATGTGGAATACGTGGTAGAACCTAAGATTGATGGTTTATCTGTTGCTCTGTATTATAAAAATGGACTGATTGAAGTAGGGGCTACCCGGGGGGATGGGGAAACTGGTGAAGATGTTACGCAAAATTTGAAAACTATAGGTAATATGCCTCTGAAACTTAAAGATTCTTTACCAGTATTAGAAGTCCGCGGGGAAGCCTATATGCCGAAAGAGTCGTTTCAAAGACTTAATAAGGAAAGAGAAGCCAAAGGGGAAATGCTTTTTGCAAACCCTAGGAACGCTGCAGCCGGTTCCATTCGTCAGTTAGACCCAAAAGTTGCTGCAAGTAGGGATCTCAGGATTATTGTTTATGCAATTATGTATGGGGAAGGATTCACAATTACCAAACACAGTGAAGGTTTGGAACTCTTAAAAAAACAAGGCTTTAATGCTAGCGAGCCTTTTATTAGTAGCGATATTAATGCAATTGCTGATTATTGTGAAAAGTGGAGTACTAAAAGACATGATCTCCCCTATGAAATAGATGGCATGGTGATTAAAGTAAATTCCCTTAAACAACAGGAGCAATTAGGATATACCTCTAAAAACCCTCGGTGGGCTATTGCTTATAAATTTCCTGCTGAACAAGGAATTACAAAGCTCTTGGATATCTTTGTTCGGGTAGGTAGAACTGGTGCAGTAACCCCTACAGCTATCTTAGAGCCTATTCGCTTAGCAGGGACAACAGTTAGTCGGGCTACTTTACATAATGAGGATTTTATTAAAGAAAAAGATATAAAAATTGGTGATTATGTTGTAGTACAAAAAGCCGGAGAAATTATCCCTGAAGTGGTCAAGGTTCTCCCTGAAAAAAGGACTGGTGGGGAAATAACCTTTAACATGCCAGAATATTGTCCGGAATGTAATTCTAAAATAATACGTTTAGACGGAGAAGCTGCCTCTCGTTGCATTGATATATCTTGCCCAGCCATTGTCAGAGAAGGAATCATTCACTTTGTTTCTCGGGATGCCATGAATATTGATGGTTTGGGAGAGGCTATCGTCACTCAACTTTTTCAACAAGGCTTAATTAAAGATGCAGCAGATTTGTATTATCTAAAATATGAGGACATTGTAAATTTGGAAAGAATGGGTCCGAAATCAGCCACAAATCTTTTAAATGCTATAGAAGATAGTAAAAACCGGGGTCTCCCTCAGCTAATATTCGCTCTTGGCATTAGGTTAGTAGGTCAGCGAGCAGGAAAAATATTAGCTCAAGAATTTAAAACCATGGATCGATTAAGTGAAGCATCTTTTTTAGAATTAACTGCTATTCCGGAAATTGGGCCTAAAATGGCTGAAAGTATTATTGCTTTCTTTAATGAAAATAAGAATAGAGAGTTCATTGCAAGGTTGAAATCTGTCGGTGTTAAAATGACCATGGACGAGCTCCAAACTTCTTCAGATAAATTAGCCGGTAAAACTTTTGTTTTAACCGGTACCTTGGAAAGTTTAGGCAGAAAAGAGGCCCAGATGAAGATAGAAGCCTTGGGGGGGAAAGTTTCCTCAAGTGTGAGTAAGAAAACCGACTATGTAGTAGTGGGTAGTGACCCAGGGTCTAAGTTTGAAAAAGCAAAGGAATTGGGTGTGAAGATTCTTAGTGAGGATGAGTTTCTTTCATTATTGTAAAGACCTACAGAATCTACAGTAAATACGGAAAAACTTCGCTTCGCTAGATTGCTACCCTAAAAAGATGACCCCACATTTTAAAAAGGAGTGATAAATAAATGAATCTTACTTTGCAGGATTTGGAAGAGATTGCTTTGACTGCTCGTTTGGAATTAACAGATGAGGAAAAAAATGAACAATTGACTAAACTCAATAAGGCTCTTGAAGATGTAAAAGTCTTAAAACAAGCTGATATTGAGAAGATTGAACCATTGGCCTATGTGCTTCCTATTACAAATGTCCTCAGGGAGGACGAATTAAGGGAATCATTGTCTCAGGAAAAGGCATTACAAAACGCTCCCGAACAGGAAGACGGGATGTTTCGAGTACCTAAAATTATCTAAGGAGGTATGAGGTAATGGATTTTTGTCAATTAACAGCCCATGAATGTAAGGAATTGATAGCTAAAAAAGAATTAAGCTCTTATGAGTTGACGAATAGTTTTTTACAACGTATAGAAGAAGTTGAAGAACAGGTTAAAGCTTTTAATACAGTGGCTAAAGATGAAGCCTTAGCCCAAGCAAAAAAAGTGGATGAAAAAATCAAAGGGGGAGAAATAGCAGATTCATTAGCAGGTATCCCGTTAGCTATCAAGGATAATATTTGCACTGAAGGCTTTAAAACCACCTGCTCATCTAAAATGCTTAATAATTTTATACCCCCTTATAATGCTACAGTAGTTACTAAACTTTTACAGGCAGGAAATATCATTATAGGAAAAACCAACATGAGTGAGTTTGGTATTGGATCTTCGCTAGAAGGTTCAGCCAAGGCCGTAGCTAATAATGAAGCAGTTTTTTCAGTTAGTACTGATACAAGTGGCGAAATTCTCAGATCAGCCGGTTTTTATGGTCTTGTGGGTCTTAAACCTACCTATGGTGCTGTTTCTAGATATGGTTTAATTGCTACAGCTTCAACCCTTGATCAAATTGGACCTATCACCAAAGATGTTACCGATTGTGCTCTGGTAATGAATTTATTAGCGGGTTTTGATTCTTTAGATTCTACTTCTGCAAATATTGATTATCCTGATTATACGCAATTTCTAGTTAATGATATTAAAGGGATGCGCATAGGTGTTCTACGGGAGCATTTAGAAGAAGGTATGATCAAAAATGCTGCTAAAAAGTTAGAGGACTTAGGTATGGTAGTAGAAGAAATATCATTACCCTATAGTGAGTTTACTCTACCTGCTTTTGAAGTAATTAAAGCCTGTGAAACAAGTTCTAATTTAGCACGTTTTGATGGAGTACGTTTTGGTTATAGGACCGAAGGAGCGGAAGATGTTTTATCAATGTTCTGTCGTACAAGAGCAGAGGGCTTTGGTAGCGAAGTGAAAGAACAAATTCTCTCAGGTACCTATTATTTGACTGGAGATAATTATAATACTTATTATCTTAAAGCTCTAAAAGTTAGAGCTTTAATCAAAAATGCTTTAGAAGAAGTGTTTAAAAAGTATGATTGCTTATTGATGTCAACCCAACAAGATACAAGTGCTATTTTAGCTAACTTAGTCGGTCTTCCGGCTTTAAATGTTCCTTTCGGGCAGTTAGATAATAAGCCTTTAGGCATTCAATTTATGGGTAAAGTTTTTAGTGAAGGGACTTTACTAAAAATTGCTTATAATTTGGAACAAGGGAGGGAATAAGATGAGTAATTATGAAGCCGTTATTGGACTAGAAGTCCATGTGGAACTAAAAACTAAGACTAAGATTTTCTGCGGCTGTTCTACTGAGTTTGGCAAAGAACCTAATACTAATATTTGTCCCATTTGTCTAGGTCTTCCTGGGAGTTCCACTATTCTCAACAAAAAGGTATTGGAATATGCCGTTAAAGCTGGTTTAGCTTTAGGATGTGATATTACTTTAAATAGTAAATTTAATCGCAAACACTATTTTTATCCTGATATTCCCAAAGCTTTTCAGATTTCTCAGATTGAAATACCTATTGCACAGAAGGGACATTTAGATATTGAGGTAGAAGATCAAACCAAACGAATTAATATCAGCCATATGCATATGGAAGAAGACGCTGGAAAATTAGTTCACCAAGGAGATTCTATCTCCACTGCTAAGTCATCATTAGTGGATTATAACCGCTCTGGAGTTCCTTTGATTGAAATCGTAAGTGCCCCTGATATGAGGACTGCCGAAGAAGCTAAAGCTTATTTGGAAAAATTAAAACTTACCTTAGAATATACCGGAGTTTCCGACTTGAAAATGGAGGAAGGTTCTTTACGATGTGATGCCAATGTTTCTATTCGCCCTGTAGGTAGCACAGAATTTAATAACAAGACGGAGATTAAAAATTTAAACTCTTTTAGAGCTGTACAAAGGGCTATTCAGTATGAAATCGATAGACAAATTGATTTAGTGGAAGATGGAGAAGAGGTTGTACCGGAAACCAGGACATGGGATGAAAATAAAGGTGTGACCTTATCCATGCGGAAAAAAGAGAATCCTGATTACCGAGCTATATCTGAGCCAGATGTACCGCCAATTGAAATTACTCAAGAATGGGTAGAAAAGATTAGAGGGTGTTTACCCGAATTACCGGATGCCAAGAAAAAGCGCCTAATAGAAGAGTATGGCCTACCACCTTATGATGCTGGTGTTATTACCAGTTCCCGGGCCCTAGCTCAGTTTTTTGATGAAACAATTGCTCAATACCAAGATGCAAAAATCGTTAGTAACTGGATTATGGTAGAGCTTTTACGTATGCTTAATGCCAATAACTTAGAGATAAAAGATATCAAACTTACACCTAACCTACTGGCCCAATTACTACAATTAGTTGATAAAGGTATTATTAGCGGAAAAATTGCTAAACAAGTCTTTGAAGAAATGTTTAATACAGGTAAAGAACCGGAGGTCATTGTTAAGGAACAAGGTTTGGTACAGATCTCTGATACAGGTGAACTTAGTAATATCGTGGAAAAAGTGATTACTGCTAACCCAAAATCTGTAGAAGATTATAAAGCCGGGAAGGAAAAAGCCATTGGCTTTTTAGTAGGGCAGGTAATGAAGGAAACTAAAGGACAGGCGAATCCCGGAATTGTTAACAAGCTTCTTAAGGAAAAATTAGCCCAGTTATAGCAAATATTTATTTTAAACAATAGCCGTCCATCGGGGCGGCTATTTGAGTTAGATTTACTTCTCTTTATAAAAATACTATAATGAATAATGCAATGAATCCCAAGATGGAGGTGTGTCCCTTTTTTCTAAATAGAAAATAGGAGTCTTACGGCTGATAGCCATCGGATTAATATTTCTAACAGGAGATGGATAACAAAATTGACTAGATATCTGGAAAAAGTTTATGTCATAAGTGTAGTTTTTTTACTAGCAATTATTTTTTTAAAGGAATTTGTAGATTTCGCTTTTTTGGACAATATTGGAGTAGCCTTTCTTATGTTGGTTTTAATACCAGGAGTTATTTTGGCCAAAGGTATACCCTTTTACATGAGTGTAGTTTCATTAGTCTTAGGCCATATATTACTCTTTAAATATAACATGCCTTATTCCATTTGGTTAGAGGGTATTACTAAGAACTTACCACTTGCAACCATTTTTTTAATGGTGCCAATTTTATCTATTCCTCTAAAAGAAGGAGGCTATTTAGAAACAGTTAACTTCTTGATTAGTAAAAACATCTCTAAAACCTGTGGACTTTTTTTTACTATAAGCAGTTCACTTTTTGGTTTAGCTTCAATCGCTAATTTGGGAGCAGTTCGGGTGTTCCATGACCTGATTAAGGATGTAAAATTACCGGTAAGATTTTTAGGAAAAGCATATTGTGCAGGGTTTTCCGGATGTATTGCTTGGTCACCTTATTTCGCTTCGGTTAATTTAGTGCTTTATTATACCGGTGTTCCTTTTAATGAATATTTTCTTGTAGGTTTTATTTATGGCCTTATCGTCCTAGTTACGGGCAATTTACTCTTCATTAGGGATCGGGTCTGTCAAAATGAGGTCAAGAGCCAAACCCATGTAATTCAGGAACCGGAAGATAGTAAGAAAAAGTTTAAGTACCTGATGTTAAACCTAATAGGACTTTTCATCGCTGTAATTATTGGTGAAAAGTATTTTAATTTTAGTAACATGATGTTTTGGGTAAGCATGTTGGCTTTAGTATATGCTTTTATTTGGTCATTTCTTATTGGCAAATTCAAAGAATTTTTAGTGCAAATGGGCAACTATGATCAAAAAATTGTGCAGGTAAAAAATGAGTTAATATTTTTTTTATGTGTGGGGTTCATAGGGGTTATTTTAGCAAATACACCTTTACAAGGAATTATTGAATCCTTTTTTACAATAATTTCCGGATATTCAACATTTATCGTAGTAGAACTAATTATTGTAGTAACGGCATTGCTTTCAGCAATAGGGATACATCATGTTATTACCCTTACTGCTATCGGTTTATCAATTCAAGGACATATTCTCGGGCTTTCCGATATAACTTATAGCCTTACTTTAATTGCAGCATATACCATATCGATGATTACTTCTCCTTTTGCGCCTTTTAATATTATTTCGGGAGGGTTATTTAACGAGAGTTCTTTTGTAGTTTCCCTTAAATGGAACAGAATTTTTGCCATTACTTTAGTTCCGATATCAGGTATTTTTATCATTGTTCTAAATTATTTTATTTAATGTTCTATGGGTAAGTAAAAATGCGTAATACTTTATTAGTCGATAGCCAATGGGCTATGGCGAATAGTTATTTTTCACTGTTTATTGCTTTTTGAGGTATAATGACATCATTAGATTTGGCAAAAGGAATAAAGGAACCAGTTTGAGTGATTACTCCAATTTCAGCGTTGACTGTCTCACCACCTGGGGCATTAATCTCTATTTCTTGCTTCCCCTGGTCAAATTCAATATAAGTATCACGATAATAAGGTTCGGGGAATGTATTGGAACTAAAAACCCTTAAAACCTCTTGGCTATTTTGCCAAAATTCCTTTCCATATTTTTGGGTAAAATAGTTTTTTAAATTATCTCCAATCGACCATTCTGCTATTAATTGTTTAGAATGATGATCTTTTTGATAGAGATGGAGAGTTGTTTCAAAATGGGGCATGGGTGTTCCAGTGAGATTTTCGATAAATATTTGGGTTTTATTTTTATGTGGTATTAACTCTTCGGCAGTTTCTTCATTAACTTCGGGCATTAGGGATCTAAAGCCCCTAAAAGGCTCATTTCTTCGTGCACTAATAAATTGAATCATAATCATTAATAAGATTACCAAGAGGATAAAAAACCAAACCCACATAAATTTAGCCTCCTTTGTTGTTTTGATCCAGTATTAGTATGTGCAGAAATTAGTGCATTATCTCTATTTATCAAGAGAGTTTTCCTTAAAAATTACAATATGCCGGAGGTAAGTAATGCAAAAATCATTACCCCCCAGAAACCCACCTTGGGGAATATTTGATGCTTTAATAGTTTTATTTCTAATTAACATTCTAGGCTTTTTATTTAAAATGTTTGGACAAAGCTGGTTGAAACTTTTAGCGGGATTGTTACCGGGAGGGGCAACACGATTAAATCAACTCTTATTTAGTAGCTTTCTCCAGACTTTTATGTTTTTATTTTTTATGGGTATTTTTGTTTTTGGTAAATACAAAATAAACTTGAGATATTTAGGTTTGGTCAAAACTAAATTTGCTTATTGGTTAAAGGTTGGACTAATCAATGGAGTTATTTTGTTTTTTTCAGTAATTATCATGGGAGCTATTATCAGTAGATTTTTGCCTATAGAGATTGAACCCCAGCCTATAGCTGAAATAATTGTAACTGCTCAAACTAAATGGGAAATGGTGATTCCCTTTATTGTGGCATCAATATTTGCACCAATAAGCGAAGAATTATACTTCCGAGGATTTTTATATCCGGCCTTTAGGCAAAAAATAGGGGTAGGCTGGGGTATTATGGTCACGTCTTTGATCTTCGGTAGTCTTCATTTTGATTTTGTTCGCTTGATTCCTCTAGCATTTGGCGGCATTTGGTTAAATTGGCTTTATGAAAGATCTGGATCCATTTACACTTCAATCGTTGCCCACTCCGTTTGGAATACTATCATGACCTTTCTAATTTTTTGGTTACCTCAGGTAGTGAACTAAAAGGTTAAGGTTGAGGTTTACCTTCGTTAGGTTAAGATAAAAGTAAGAAAGAAGTTTTTGATTTATTAAGGGTGAAATTTACTATGAAATTTTTTAGATTAGTAGGTATAGGCCTTTTAACGTTTTTATTAAGCTTTTTTGCATTCTTTTCCTTATTGGAGATATATAAACATAGTAGTGATGCTAAAGTTTTCGGAGTCCAGGAATCCTATGACTTAGTTATTAAAAATGCTCGGATCATAGATGGCTCAGGAGGGGACGTTTTTCAAGCCGATATCGGAATAAAAGATAAAATAATCATGAAAATAGATAAAAGAATTAATACTAAAGGAGCTAAGATTTTAAATGCTACCGGATATACGGTGGCTCCCAATAAGGTTGCTTGGTCCGATAATTTGGATGGGGTTAAGCATAGTCTAGTATCGGCCATAGGTCGATATCCTGACTATCGGATAATAGTTGCCGAAGCCCAGTCAGCTGATTGGTGCGGGCAAAGTGTCCAAGCTTTATTAAGTAGTAAGAATGTGACAAGAGAGATGTTAATTAACGATAAATCAGCCCTAGCTATCATAGCTCCTCAGATAGCAAAAATCGAAGGTGATGATATTTCCCAGGCCTTTTATCAACTTAGTGGCTGGCGGGGAGAATTATTAGGTGAAGATAAAGGGAAAATTAAAGAAGGCTATCTAGCCCAATTAGTTGTTTACAATCACCGGGAAATAAATGATGAACGTTTACTTTCATATTTAAAACAAGAAAAACTTCCGCCAATACAATATATTATTGACGGAAGTGAAATTCAATCTACAAATATTGATTCATGACAGGTCTTTAAGTTTTCCTCGCTAATTTTTCCATTATGTATTTCCGGTAAGTAAAGTCTTATTCCATTCAGGTTAAATAAGCGGGAAAACTCTTTGATGAAAGGTAAAGAACTTTCGTTTTTGATAATGGTAATCATGTTTTTCTCTAGACAATAGGTAATTTGGTGGTCAATAGATAATTTAGGATTCTCCGCGGGGGCATAATAGTTTTTGCCCCCCTTTTTTAATTGGTAATCATAGTTTATGGGATGCTTCTCACCTCTAGTAAAAACTAGCATGTTTACTTTTAATTCTTCTGGCTCCCCTTCAATATTCATATGCCCTAATGGAATATTTAAATTTTTCTTGATAGGTGAAGGTTTCCCTGTGATGCCATCACAGGGAAAATCGAAAACTATTTCTCCAAAGGATAAAAATAGGGGTACCTTTTCATTAAAACACACTAAAAAGTAAAAGAAGTCATCAAAAGATAATTCTTCTTTTAAAACTATCATCCAGGAACTTTCGTTACTGTTAGTTTCATGTTTTTTTAAAAGTAAACTAATACGGGCTTGTTGTAGGACTGATTTAACGGAAACATTAATAAAACTGGATAAATAAGAAATACTGCGTAATCTCTTAGGGGGAGGAATTATTGCACCGAGTAAGGGTGTGTTGTCGATAGTTATTAGATATAATAAAAGCTTACGAAACCATAGCATAATAAGTACTAAAGCGATTAAGGGTAGAAAGTAAATGAGCGAAAACCAATGAAAAGGGTTTTGATAGCTTAGGATGTATAATCCTAGCCAAAGGCTAATTACTAAGCCAATAGTAATATTCATATAATCGGTAATTATGCGGCGAGGATTATCAGGTAAAATATAATGCATTTGGTATTTCTCAATCAGGTTAAACATTTTACCACTTAAGTTTAAGTCACTTTGGTAGGATAAATCGATAAATTCTTCTAGGATAGCTTGTAGTCTCTCTGTTTTTCTCTGTATAATAATAGAAATAAAAATACCAACAGAACCCAAAAGGGTTAAAAGTCCTCCAACCATACTCGTGACAATAAATGGGAAAAGGTTATGATCAATCATTTTTCCTCCTTAGAAAATTTCCAGATTGAAACGATGGTTTTTGGCTACTGCAGCCAATTCATTGTAGTTTAGCTCTTTTGCTCTTAATTCAAGGGTATGGAGAAAATGTTGAATACTACTGGTATGTAACCCTTTTTGGGCTGCAAGTTTACCCATAGAAGCAATATCTTGGAGAAATATCTCACAGCCTTCTACATAGCCTTCTTCTAATAAATATTGACTTATTACATGGAAACAATTACTTAAGTATTTCCAAAGTAGGTCAGTATAAGGGTAGTCTTTTTTTAGACTGTAAAGATATATTTCAAAAATATAGTTAGAAAACACTTTAGTACATTCTTCTTGATTTTCAGAGGTAATTAACCTTAAATAAGCTTTTAATAATTCGTTAATCCCGATTTTAGTTAGAGCTAGGTAACATGCCTGCATAGTTTGGATAATCAGGAAGGTTGCTTCAGCTATTGGGTCTGCTTCCGGTAAAACATTATCCTTTTCTTTTAGGGGGATTTTGTTAAAATCCGTTACTTGGGCTAAGTCCAAGTATTGGTTTGCCCCCGGTAAACATAAGGGCTGAGCTAATATTTGTTGTATTTTAGTAGTATAGTCAATAATACTAAACATAACCATCACCTGATTTGTGAAAATAAAGAATAGAACAATGTTAGCTTTAACGACAAGATAAAGGGATATACATTAATTAGTGTAGAAGTGGGTTAGTGAGATAGTGTGTATAAGACTAGAAGTAACGATAGATGTTTAGATGAGGTGTTATAAATGGTTGAAAAACCTGTAAAATTAGGTGAAACATATGAAATTACAATAACTGGGCTATCTCACCAAGGTGAGGGGATAGGTCGGGCTAATAATTTTGCCCTTTTTGTACCAGGTGCTATACCCGGGGAAAAGGTTGTCGTAGAAGTTTGTGAGATTAAAAAGAACTTGGCTCAAGGAAGATTGAAAAAGGTTGTAGAGGCAGTACCTTTTCGTGTTGATGCCCCTTGTGCTTACTTTGAACAATGTGGCGGCTGTCAACTACAGCACATTAGTTATGAAAAACAGTTAGAATTTAAAAGGCTCCAGGTTAAAGATGTTTTAACTAAAATCGGCGGAATTGATATAGATGTGGAACCTACCTTGGGGATGAATTATCCTTGGCGTTATAGAAATAAAGGGCATTTCCATCTGGATAAGGTTGATGGTGAGGTTAGTGTGGGTTTTTATGAACCAGGTACTTATGATTTTGTGCCGGCTAAAGGAAGTTTACTTTTTAGCTCAGTGGTCAACCGCCTTTTAAGCTATCTTGAAGAACAACTGACCTTTAACGAGGTTTCAATCTACAATCGTAATACAGGAAAGGGCTATTTACGAAATATCATGATCCGCGAAAGCTTTATTACCGGGGAAATAATGCTTATTTTGGTTACTAATACTGATGATTGGCTATTAAACGAAGTTGCGCAAAGTGTATTAGCTGTTTTCCCCCAGATTAAATCACTGTACCAGAATATTAACAAAAGCAACAAACCGGTCATTTTAGGTAATAAATTCAAACTAATTAATGGACAGGCCTTTTTGCAGGACAAAATTGGGCCCTATATATTTAAAATTTCTCCTCAATCTTTTTTTCAGGTAAATAATGCACAGGCCCAGATATTGTACGAAAAGGCTTTGGAGTATGCTCAACTTTCCGGGAAAGAAAATGTGGTTGATGCCTATTGTGGCATTGGGAGCATCGCTATTTATCTAGCCTCAAAGGCTAGGCATGTAATTGGGATTGAAGTAGTAGAGGAAGCTATCAAGGATGCTATAGAGAATGCAAAGCTTAACGGTATTGGTAACACGGAATTTATTGTGGGCAAAGCAGAAACTTGGCTGCCTCAGTGGGTCAAAGGAGGGGGGAAAGCCGATGTTATCGTTGTCGACCCACCACGTAAAGGCTGCACTCCAGAAGTATTGGAAGCTATCGCTGAAGCTAGACCCGAGCGGGTAGTTTATGTGTCATGTAACCCTGCAACTTTGGCCAGGGATTTGAAGCATTTGGTTGGAAATGGCTATGAAGTAAGGGCAGTGCAACCAGTAGATCTCTTTCCACAGACTAGTCACGTTGAGACGGTAGTATTGATGTCAAGACTGTAAGCCTAGATTTTACTGGGTTTGCGGGATTACATCTAAGTTATCTACTCGACCTAAGGAGGTAAAATGAGTACATGGTAACATGTCGATGGTA
>JBMNUR010000030.1:0-17967 GCA_050946395.1 Peptococcales bacterium | reverse complement strand
AAACTTATAAATATAATGAGTATGATATTGTAGATATTGCATATTATAGGCCGGAGATTAAAACAATAGAAAAAGACCAAAATTTTTATCGAGAAGTACATTTAATTGATAGCAAAAGCCAAAGAGTAATTACTTTTTGGGCAAAAACTACCGGGGCTAATTACCTTAATTTAAAAAATGAGCTAAATAATATCGCTCAAAGTGTTACCCAATTAGGATTTTATACAGTGGATTTTCCCAGTACTTTTAGTTATAAAAATGAATCGATTTTTTATGAGGGAGAAAAGTTACGTCTAGAAATTCCTGTTAATAATGTTCTTTGGGGTAGATTCTATCCTGAAGTCCCTTTTAGTAATTATTACTACCAAGAAATGCTCACAAGTGAAAAAAATTTAGATCATAAATTTGAATTTATTATGACCTACAAAACTTTTCCAACGGAGGAGTCTTTTCCTTATGAAGGAATAAAAAGGGTATATGATGAAGGTCGGATACTTATGCTTACCCTTCAGCCTTTTACACCGGATTTGAATTGGATTGCTATTCCCGAAATTGTGGCAGGACAATATGATGAAAAGATAGAAGAATGGGCGAAAGGGCTCAAGAGCCTTAATGAACCTGTTTTTGTTCGCCCTTTAAATGAGATGAATGGAGATTGGGATCCCTGGTGTGCTTGGTTTTTCGGTAAGGATACGGACCTTTATATTAAGGCTTGGCGGCATATAGTTGATATTTTCCGCACAGTGGAAGCTGATAATGTTTTATTTGTTTGGAACCCACATGACCGTTCTTTCCCTGATTTTGCATGGAATAACGCCCATTTATATTATCCAGGTGATGAGTATGTAGATTGGGTTGGTTTAACCGGATATAATAATGGTACCAGTCATCCCGGTGATGTCTGGCGGGAATTTGACGAAATTTATGGTCCTCTTTATCTTGACTATATGACAAGGTATGCTAATAAGCCTTTTATGATTACCGAATTTAGCTCTAATGAAATTGGTGGAGATAAGGCAGCTTGGATTGAAAAGGGTATGGCCTCTTTAGCCAAAAGTTACCCTAATATTAAAATAGCTACTTGGTTTGATGGCCGGGATAAATTATGGCAGTATGAATTACATTCCTCCCCCGCCGCCTGGGAAAGCTTTAAAAAGAGTCTGAAAAACGAAGGCTTTATAAAAGGTGCAGTGAAGAAAACAGTGGAATAGTGTAACAGTAATATTTTAACCAGGGATAAACACGGATTGCATGTTAATTTTTTGGGACTTTATTATTAAAAAAATTTAAAACCGTGTTTATCCCCATGCCCGAAAGGGACCGTGGTTTAATAGTGGTGATGACGAATAGACGAGTTAACGAATCAACGAAAACGTTTGACTTTACCCTTTAATCATGATAAAATATCTTTTGTTCTAATGTGTTGAATTATTACACATAATAGCTAGTTGGAAAAGATTTAGTATAGCCAAAAGAAACATTTTATGTTACTATTAAATCTGTGCTTAAAAATAGTAAGCTTACACGGAGAGATGACCGAGTGGCCGAAGGTGCACGACTGGAAATCGTGTGTACGGGCAAACCCTGTACCGAGGGTTCAAATCCCTCTCTCTCCGCCAATATTAAAAATAAGTCCTCCGAATTCAGATATCGGAAAACGGATATATGAGGCAGGAAGCAGGATTAGGTCCTGTAAGAACTGTCTTTTTTAGTCTAAAGCATATTGATATAGTTAGTTTTGGTCGTGCTAGATGGGGAGGTAGCGGCACCTTGTAACCCGTAATCCGCTATAGCGGGATCGAAGCCTAGCTGAGGGCTAGCTTTGTGGGGTCTGCCTAGGGCAAGTGGTGAGGAGGGCCGGGTCCTACGCAACATAAACTTATGAACCCCGTCAGGTCCGGAAGGAAGCAGCGGTAAGTAAGCCCTTGTGTGTGCCGTAGGTAAGCCTGGTCTGAGCAAACTACTCTAGTAACGCTCGGAAGGTTTAGTTCGAAGTTAGGTGCACGGCCTTTAATATTTTATAACGGCTCCGCCGTTAGTAGCTACAGTTCTACAGTGGCTACAGAATCTACAGTATTTATAGTTAAACAACTTAGCCAGCAGAGATGCTGGCTTTTTGAATATGCAAGTATCTTTTATCGCCTAAATGTCCTAATATGTCATCGCGAGCATGTCGTGGCGATCTCTGGTCCCAGAAGATTATCACACTAAAGGCCTGTAATTTTCATTTATTGTTTACATCACAATAAACTAAATGTTTCTTGTCATTACGAGCGTTTGCGAAATAATCCAGCTTTTACGCGATTATCTCATAAACGGGATCGCCACGTCGCTATTGCTCCTCGCGATGGCAGAATAGTGTTTTTCGTAACATTGACACATAGTTATGGACCATTGACGATAGACTATCGACGAACTTTTTTTTATGGTAAAATAGAAATAATGCACAAGAAATGGAGAAGATTGTTATGTCTTATACTGCATTGTACCGTGCCTTCCGGCCTCAGAAGTTCTCCGAGGTTATAGGGCAAGAACATATAAGTATAACCTTAAAAAATGCCATTAAGCAAAACAGAGTTGCACATGCTTATCTTTTTTGCGGACCCCGGGGCACTGGAAAAACCAGTTCCGCGAAAATTTTGGCCAAAGCAGTTAATTGTCTAAATCTAACAGATGATGAGCCTTGTAATGAATGTACTAATTGTCAGGCTATCAATGCCGGTAATTTTTTAGATGTTTTAGAAATTGATGCTGCCTCCAATCGGGGTATTGACGAAATCCGGGATATTCGGGATAAGGTTAAATTTGCACCCTCCCAAGGGAAAGTAAAAGTCTATATTATCGATGAAGTACATATGCTGACATCAGAGGCTTTTAATGCTTTGTTAAAAACCCTGGAAGAGCCTCCCGGGCATGTTTTGTTTATTCTCGCTACTACTGAGGCGCAAAAGATTCCCTTAACTATACTTTCTCGCTGTCAGCGTTTTGATTATCGCAAAATAAGTACCAATGAAATAAAAGAACACCTTTTAACAATTGTTAATCAAGAAGAAATAAATATTGAAGAAAGTGCTCTAAATACCATTGCCCGTAAAGCTGCAGGCGGAATGCGGGATGCTATTAGTGTATTGGATCAATGTATCGCTTTTGCCGGGAATAATATCACTAGTGACCATGTGGAAAAAGTTTTAGGTACACTAGGAGAAGAACAAATATTAAATATTAGTAACGCTATCTCCCAAAAAGATGCCGGGAAGGCAATCACTCTTCTTAATGAATATTTGCAATCCGGTAAAGATGTGAAACAGGTGGTTCGGGATCTGAGCGAATTTTATCGACAGATAATGCTTTTAAAACTTGCCTCAAATAGTGAACTTATTTCCATAAATGAGGAAATTTTGCCTCAAGCTAAAGAACAAGCCAATTTGGTGTCAATGTCCTTTTTGGGTGGACTTATCTTAAAACTTAACCAAATAGAGCGGGAGATGCGTTGGACCAGTCAACCTCAAGTTCTATTAGAAGCCGGTTTGGTGGAAGTTATTTTTCAAGGTAATAAAATAACTGAAGAGGAACAGCCCGCAATGGTAGTAAAAACTAAACCAATAGAAAATGACACCAACCAGAAGTATAAATCAAATGATAGGAAAATTCCTAAGCAAGAAAGTAGCAAAAATAAAACAGTTCAGGCAGGAAATCAAGGAGACTTTTTAGAAATAAAAAGACGCTGGGCTGATGTCTTGGAGAAAGTTAAACAAATTAAGGTTACTACTCATGCTTTTTTAGTAGTGGGTGAACCTAAAGGTATCGATGAAGAAGGTCGATTAATTTTAAGTTTTAAAGAAATGCATAAATTTCATTTCGATCAGATTTCTAAACCAGATCATAAAGTGTTGGTGGAAAAGGCGATTAATGAGGTCTTGGGTATAGATATAAATTTAACCTACATTTTAGATGGGCAGGTTACAAATGGTTCGAAGACTCCGGAAAATTCTGTAGTTGAAAAAGCTTTAGAGTTTTTCGGTGGAAATATAGTTGAAATAAAAGAATAGTTTAGGAGGTATTTATTTATGGGTTTTGGTGGCGGTAATATGAATAAAATGATGAAACAGGTGCAACAAATGCAGGCTAAAATGGCTAAACTCCAGGAGGAATTAGAAGAAAAAACTGTAGAAGCTACCGCTGGTGGTGGGGTAGTTAGAGTAGTTGCTAACGGTAAAAATGAAATCGTCGAAATTGAAATAAAACCGGAAGTATTAGATCCAGAGGATCCGGAAATGGTACAAGATTTAGTATTAGCTGCCTGTAATGAAGCCTTGAGAAAAGCTCAAGATATGGTAGCTGAAGAAATGGGTAAAATAACCGGAGGATTAAAACTTCCAGGGATGCCAGGATTGTTCTAATATGTTCTATTATGCCGAGACGGTAGCAAAATTAATTGAAGAACTGGCAAAACTCCCCGGTATCGGGCCCAAGACTGCTCAAAGGTTAGCTTTTCATATTTTACGCAACAACAAAGAAAATGCCTATAACCTAGCTAGAGCAATAGTCAATGCTAAAGAAAAGGTAGGCTATTGTTCTAGTTGCTTTAATTTGACGGATACTGATCCTTGTAGGATTTGTAGTAACCCTAATCGTGATCATTCCCTTATTTGTGTGGTTGAAGATCCACGAGATGTAGCAGCATTTGAGCGTACCCGAGAATTTAAGGGATATTATCATGTTCTTCATGGTGCTATTTCTCCTATGGAGGGGATAGGCCCAGACCAATTAAAAATCAAGGAACTTTTAGAGCGACTTCATAATGAAGAATTAAAAGAAATAATCATTGCTACCAACTCAAGTATTGAAGGAGAAGCTACAGCTATGTATTTGGCTAAGCTTATTAAACCTTTAAGTATCAGAGTTACCCGTTTAGCCCAAGGGATACCGGTAGGAGGCGATATTGAGTATGCTGATGAAGTAACACTTTCCCGAGCCTTTGCCGGCAGAATAGATATGTAAATTAATGAAAAAGTGAACTAGGTATTTTTCAGTCGCCGGAAGGCGGCTTATTTTTTACTAAATTTTCCACTCATGGACATAATACTAGATGAATATCTTATATATTATGGTTCATTTCGGGGGGAGGAAAATTGATATGGACAATCTAGTGGTAAAACTAAGACAGTTTAAGGACAATTTTTTGCCAACAGTAGAAGTAAATGAAAATGCAGAAAAAATACCAACATTGGTTGAGTTAGTTAATAAAGCTAAAGAAGAGTGGCATGATGCTAGGAATCTTTTCCAGGAAGTTACTGATCCTGATTTAATTGATCATGCTATTTATCGAATGGAATCAGCGGAAAAAAGATATATGTATTTGTTAAAAATCGCACATACAGAAAAGGTTGTCAATAATCAAATTGAAATTTATTAAAAAAATCTAACTATGAGTAATATTTTACCAATAGCCCCATATAGATTATTAGAGAAACTTGTCTAAGGGGTGAAAGTTTTGAGTTATGGAATTATTTTTGCGGCATTATTCCTTTTATTTTTGATTTATATTGTAGTTAAGGTAATGATAGTACCTATTCAATGGATAGTTAAAATATTGGTTAATTCAGTTTTAGCTTTAGTAGGATTAATTATCTTAAATATTATCGGTAGCTTTGTAGGTTTTCATTTACCTGTCAATTTTGTAACTGTTATTGGTGTGGGTGTTTTAGGCATTCCGGGGCTGATTCTATTGATTATCATGCATTTTCTGTTTGTTTAAAAGTTGGAAGGTTAGACAGGAAGAATATTGTAGGGGCGACCTTTGGTCGCCACAGCCTGTTGACAAAGTTATTCAAAACAAAATCCATATAATTTTATCATTAGTAAAACTTGGCTTTTGCTTAGCTTTAAGCGAAAGCCCTAGTTGCACTTATGCCACCTAAAACTTAGGCTAAGTGAAGCATTTGGCGAGTTTGGATAAAAAGAACGCAGACGGCTGAAGACCAGAATTAGCAACTGTTTGAACCGAAGGTGAGTTTTGCTAATTCCTGAAGCCGTTGAGTTCATTCACAATAAATTGTCTGAGCCAGCGTAACGTTGATAAATATGGAGTTTGTCTACATTCTGGGTCGACCTTTGGTCGCCATTTTGTTATGGCAAATAACATTCAACGTTGCCCAGTCCGCCTTAATAAAAGGCGGATGGTCACTTGTAAACCATAGACATAGCTCTACCTACCATCGACTAAAAAAGCGGCGCAGCCGTTTTTTTTTATTTTCGTAAATATTTGTTCAGGGATTGCGCATAATAAGCCATAGCGGTGTTGGGAGGGGTATTATTGCAACGAATTGTGGAAGCATATATTGGTGAGTACAACAGTGGCAAAAGTGAAGTAGCTATTAATAGGGCTTTAGATTTGCTTAATGAAGGCCGCCAAGTTACTTTAGTTGATTTAGACATTGTGGAGCCTTTTTATACCTTGCGCCCTTTGAAAAAAGAGTTAGAAGAAAAGGGTTTAACTGTTTTGGCTTGGGAAACCCATGAAACAACGGGTTTGGGTGAGGTAGGTAATATTATTAAGCCAGGTATGAGATGGGCTCTACGTAGGGAAGGTGATGTGATTTTAGATATTGGTTATGGTGTCGAAGGAGCTAAAACTTTAAATTTAGTTGAGGAAAAGGAAAAAACACCGGAATTAAGAATTTATGCTGTTCTCAATATAGGTCGGCCTATGACCTCTGATGAGGAGAGGATTATTGAGTATGTGCGGACTCTTGGACCTGTTCATGGTTTAATCAATAATTCCCATTTAGGTAATGAGACTGATGTAGAGTTTGTTCAAGAAGGAGCAAAAGTTATTAGTGCTGTCAGTAGAAAGTTAGGTTTACCGGTAATTACTACAACTATTGATTACCGTTTAGCAGGTAAAATGGGAACACATGATATTGAAGGTAATCCTGTGCGCCTATTATATCGGTATATGGATCGTGGTTTTTGGTAAAGTATAAAGTCAGTAGTATCCATAATACAAAACTAGTCACTAGCCACTAGTTACTAGTAACTAACATAGGAGGTGTTTTATCATATGGCAGACAAGCCAATAAAAGGAGAAAAAAGATTTTTCGTAACAGGTAATGAGGTAGTAGCTTGGGCTGCATTAGCAGCCGGTGTTGACATCATGTACGGGTATCCAATCACTCCTCAAAATGAGGTAATGCATTATTGGACCCGTTTGGCACCGAAATATAACCGTAGATTTTTACAAACAGAAGATGAGATTTCCGCTGGATTTACTACCTGCGGAGGAGTCTTGTCTGGTGCCCGTGCTTTTACAGCAACTGCTGGTCCTGGTAATACCCTAATGCAGGAATCGATGTCCATGGCTGAAATGATGCGTATACCTACTGTTTTAGTAGTACAACAGAGGGGTGGTCCTTCAACAGCCACAGTAATTTACTCCCAACAAGAAGTAACTATGACCTGCTTTGGGGCTAATGGTGAAGGTTTAAGGGTAGTCTATTCTACAGGTAGTCACCAAGAACTATATGATTATACAATAAAAGCCTTTAATACTGCCTGGAAATATCGTTTCCCAACCTTTGTCTTAGGTGATGGTTATCAAGCAAAGATGCGGGAATCCTTAACAATGTATGACCCAGAGGAACGAGGTATTAAAATGGTTCCCACAGAGAAAATTGTTGGTAAAGAAGGTATGCCGGGAGTGGACCGGGATCCATCACATTTACGTAATACATACAACACTGAAGAAGAGCTTTATGAAGTGGTGGACGAGTTAGTTAAGGATTTCTGGAAAGCAGCACCGGAGATAGTAGAACATGAAGAATTTAACTGTCAAGATGCAGAAATTGTAGTTGTCGCTCACGGGGTAGTTACTCGCGCCGCTCAAGCTGCAGTTAAAGAGTTACGAAGTCAAGGGAAAAAAGTAGGGCATTTTCGTCCTATTACTTTACGGCCTTTCCCCCGGGAAGCTATGAAAAAGGCTATCGCCAAGGCTAAGGAAATAATTATCGTTGAATCTGCCGAAGGTCAATTAGACAAAATTGTTAAAGCAGAAATGTATGGAAGTCAAGTACCGATTACCGGTTACTTTAAGCCAGGTATGGGAATAACTGCTGAAGAAATTGTTGAATTTATCAACCAAAAAGGTTAGGAGGGATGATTATGGCATTAGCACCTAATATGCCTAAATCATGGCGGGCGGAAACTAAGCCTCACAAGTTTTGTCCCGGTTGTGGACATGGCTTGGTATTAAAGGCATTAGGGGAATGTATAGATGAATTAGGAATACAGGATAAAGTAGTTTTTGGTTGTGATATCGGCTGTTCACTTTTATCCTGGGACTTTTTTAACGCCGATGCAATACAAACACACCACGGACGGACTAATCCAGTATTAACAGGAGTAAAAAGAGCTCACCCAGAGCGCATTTGTATTGCATACATGGGTGATGGTGGTGGTTATGCTATTGGTTCTCAACATTTAGTGAATGCAGCCAGTCGTAATGAAAAAATTACTGTTCTCTTAGTAAATAACTGTGTTTACGGGATGACCGGCGGTCAGATGGCACCTACCAGTTTGCCCAATATGAAAACAGAAACCAGCCCCTATGGAAGAGATGTAGAATTAACAGGTAATCCTACCAGAGGTCCTGAAATGGTAGCGGCTATTACTCCGGAGGGTGCTTATGTTGCTCGCGGAACAGTTGCTAATTTAAGACAGCTTAAAAAGATGATTAAAAAAGCCTTAGAAGCCCAAATAAATGGTACAGGATTTTCCTTTGTGGAAGCTCTTTCAGGTTGTCCTACCAACTGGCGGACCAATGCAAAAGATACTTGGAACTTTATTGAGAAAGAAATGACCCAATACTTCAAAGTAGGAGAACTGAAAGTACCGGGCGAAAAGGAGGGTAAATAATGGCTAAGGAATATAAAATAGCCCTAGCTGGTGAAGGTGGACAGGGAGTCCAATCGGTAGCCAGTATTTTAGTCGAAGCTGCTAATGAAAGTGGTAGAGAGGCCCTCTATATTCCCAACTTCGGTGTTGAGCAAAGGGGTGGTGTGTCAATAGCCTTTGTTCAAATTGCCGACGAAAAAATAGGCTCACCCAAATTCAAAAAAGCGGATATTGTCGTAGCTTTAAGTGATCGGGCTGTACGCAGGACCGCCCAGTATGTTGATGAAAGAACCACCTTTGTTTATGATAGCTCTATTCAAGGTGTGGAAGAAGATTTACCCAAAAATGCAGCTAAAGTTTATGCTATTCCTGCTGTGGATGTGGCCAAAAATGAACTTCATCCTCGGGTCTTTAACGTGATTATCATGGGTGCGGTCATCGAAGCGACTAATGTTATAGCATTAGATAGTGCCAAAGAAGCTATTGAGCAAAAACTAGGCTATAAATTTGAACAAGATCCCAAATTAAGAGAATTAAACTTTAAAGCTCTGGAAAAAGGTGTAGAATTAGTAAAACAAGCAGGAAAATAATTTTTTAGGGCAGATCACCGTATCTGCCCTTTCCTTGTCTTTCAGACTTTCGGCACTATAGGTGAAATGCTCAATCTTTACTAATTATGCCCTTTATATACCAATATCTAAGTAGAGAGGTAGAATTCCAAGAAGGGTTTTTAGAAATACTCTCGAAGATTATAGTGAGAAAATTTAAAAAATAATTACTTTTATTTTTGGTGGTGAAACAATGAAAAGATATTTAGGTCATTCAAAAAATAAATTTGGACTAGAAGAACCACTAATAGACCATTTAAAAGAAGTTGCGAAATATGCGGCACAATTTGCTTCCAGCTGGGGAGGTCAAGATGAGGCATTTGTAACTGGTTTGATGCATGACTTGGGGAAGTATTCCGAAAAATTTCAGAAGGTATTAGAAGGTACGGAATTTCAAGTAGACCATGCTACTCCAGGGGCAGTTGCCATGTTGAAACGGTATCAAACACGGGGATTGGCTGCAGCAATAGCTATTGAGGGTCATCATGAGGGTTTATTAAAAGGTGCGGTTAACGACCTAAGATATATTAATTTGCAAGATAAGGTATCCAGGCTTGGTAAGAAATATTCGACACAGGATATAGAAGAGATGACATATTTATTTGAAAGGGATAATGGAATATTCCCCGAGTTGATTTATAGTGAGTATACAAATCTGTATAAAAAAGAAGAATACGTAGCGGCAATGTTGTATATTCGAATGTTATATTCTGCCTTAGTAGATGCAGATTTTTTAGCGACTGAAGCACATTTTGCACGGAAAGATGCTAGGTACCTATATCGCGAAAAGGGGGAAAAATTAGAGCCACACCAGTTTTTGGAGAAGCTTTTTGCACATCTTAAAAAAATTAAACAGGTATCACGTGCGGATCCCAAAGTTAAGGAAATGCGGGACAAGCTTTTTGAAAAATGCTTAGAAGCTGGCGTAGGAAAAAAAGGGATTTATACTCTTACTGCACCAACAGGGGCAGGCAAAACTCTCTCTATGTTAGCCTTTGCTTTAGTTCACGCTAAAAAGCATGGTCTAAGACGAATAATATTTGTCCTGCCGTATTTAAATATTATCGAACAAACCGCTAAAGAATATGAAATGCTGTTTGGAGGCAATTTGAATAAGCCTTATATACTTCAAGACCATAGTCTTACAGAAACACCAGAAGGGGATTTTACTAGGTTAATGGCAGAAAACTGGGATGCACCAGTTATTATTACTACTACAGTAAGGTTTTTCGAGAGTCTTTTTGCAAATCGTTCAACTGCATGCCGTAGATTACATAATATTGCTCAATCGGTGGTTTTATTTGATGAAGCCCAAACAATGCCTCGTAATTTAGTCCTTCCTACTCTTGCAACCTTATCTTACCTAAATAAGAGATATAACACTTCTATCGTATTTTCTACAGCAACCCAGCCAGCTTTTGAAATCCTTTCAGAAAAGATTTCTCAATATGCAGCTTGTGGATGGAATCCTCGCGAGATTATTCCATCTGATCTTAAATTATTCGAACAGGCCAGAAGGGTTCAAGTAAGTTGGCCGAAAGATTTACAATTGGGATTATCTTGGCAAGAGCTTACAAGTCAAATGGTAAAAGAGACTCAAGTATGTGCAATTGTAAATCTTAAAAAACATGCAAGGAATGTTTTTGATCATCTTTTTGATTTTGATCCGGAAAATACATTTCATATCTCGACAAGCATGTGTCCTGCCCATCGCTTTGATGTACTTAATGTAATTAAAAAAAGGCTATCATCAAAAGGAAAATGCCGTCTAGTTTCCACTCAGTGCATTGAAGCAGGTGTTAATTTGGATTTTCCAGTTTTATATAGGGCTATGGCACCCCTTGAAGCTATCATCCAAGCAGCCGGGCGTTGTAATCGTGAAGGCTCCTTAGAATATGGAAAGTTTATTGTTTTTAATCCAATCTTGGAGAATGAATCCTACCCTAGCCATGAATACAGGTATGCGGCAAATATTGTTAAAAAAATGCTTTTAGAACAGGGAGAAATTGATATTTATGATCAAGATATGATTCGTGCCTACTATCAATTGCTATTTGAAGAAGTAAGTTTAGATAATGAATTAGCTAAAGCATTGGAAACATTAGATTTTGTGAGCACTGCGCGAAAGTATAAATGGATAGAACATAATAACGCTAATGTACTTGTTCCATACGAAAAAGAAATGGTGCTTTTTAACGAACTTGCCCGAGAAGCACGTGAAAAGGGCATAAATACAGCTTGGGAACGGCAGGCCCGCAGCCTTGCTGTTGGGGCTTGGATACAAAAGGGTGAAAGTCTTTATGATTTAATTGAACCTGTGTTTTTTGCTAATAGTATGGCTCATAAAAGGAAGGAGGATAGTGGTTGGTATATTTTACTTGGCAAAAATGCTTATTCGATGCAAACCGGGCTTAATCCAGATTCAGGCAAAATTGATACTATAATTTAATAAAAAGGAAAGGGGGTAATAAAAGTGGGTAGTATTATTTTGGAGGCATTTGGTGATTTTGCGTGTTTTACACGTCCCGAGGCCAAAGTGGAACGTTTTAGTTATCCGGTTATAACTCCATCAGCTGCCAGAGGTTTATTAGATGCTATATATGCAAAGCCCTTAGAATTTAGCTGGCGTATCGATAAGATCGAGATTTTAAAGCCTATTAAGTACATAGCTTTAAAACGCAATGAAGTCAAGGAAGTTATTAGTGAAAATTCAATAAAAAGGGCTATGCGAGGAGGGGATGCACCCCTTATTTTGGCTGATAATACTAGGGAATTGTCTGGAAGTGATCAAGTCGGCAGAACTCAGCGTCAGACCATGGCTCTTTGTGATGTACGGTATCGCATTTATGCTCATATTCATCCCAGGCCTGGCTTTGAAGGGCGTATGAAAGCTCTTGAGGAACAGGCATGGCGCCGAATAGAATCAGGAAAATGTTTTTATCAGCCTTATTTTGGCTGCCGTGAATTTGTGGCCTTTTTTGAATCTGCATCTAATTACAAGCCTATTCAGGAAACTTTGGATCTAGGGTATATGGTTTATGATGTTTTTAATCTGGATGAAGTGGTAATTGATAATGCAAAACCTTATATTTCAGTTTTTAAAGGTAAGATAGTTAACGGGATTTTGGAGATACCTACCTGGGACAGTGATCTTGTAAAGAAACCCTGATAAAAGGAGGTGAAAAAATGCTAAACGAACTTGCTAATTATGCTCATAAAAATAATCTCATTAGTATACCGGGGTTTAAAGAAAAAAATATTAAATGGGTGATTGTGCTTAGTGAAAGTGGCGAGTTTGTTGCGATAGAAAAAACAAATAGAAATTTTTCTACAGTTCCCGTTCTTGAGCAACGTGAATTAGTAGGTGGGAGTGAAACCAGAAGTCACTTTTTAGTAGATAGTGCGGAAGTAGTTTTATGTTTGGTAGAGAAAGAAAAACCTGACAAGAAAAGTATTAAAGTTCGGGATAAGCACCAGTATTTTAAAAAGTTATTAATAAATGCCAGTAAAGAAGAACCACTTTTAAAAGTATGTAGTATTTGCCTTGAGGATGCCCAACTTTTAAAGCAAATTCAAACTCATTTTAAAATGATTAAGGGAAAGAAAAGCGACAACATTACATTTAAAGTTGGAAGTATTTATCCAGTAGATAAAGATTCCTGGTATAAGTGGTGGCAAGATTTTAGGGACTCCCTCGGAGGAAAAGGTTATGACCAAGAAGAGTCTATGATTTGTTTATTAGATGGTAGTAAAGTCACACCAATGTTGAGCCATTCCAAAGTTTCCGGACTGAATATAGTAGGTGGCCAACAGACAGGAACAGCTTTTGTTAGTTTTGATAAAGAGGCTTTTCAATCATTTGGTCTTAAACAATCCCAAAACGCCGCTTGTTCCGAAGAGGCAGTTGCAATATATCGAACAGCCTTAGATAATTTAATCAAAAATGCACCTCGACCTCTTGCTGGTGCTTTATATCTACACTGGTATAAGGAAAGCATTCCTTTAGAGTGTGATTTGTTAAAAGACTGGGATGAAAAGGAAGATAATATTTCTATTCGTAATGCCATTGAAAATGCTAATAGGTTGATAAAAGCGGCTAATGAGGGTATACATCCTCAACTATTAAACAATCGTTATTACATATTGGTTCTATCAGGTGCCGGTGGGCGGATTATGGTACGAGATTGGCTGCAAGGGGATTATGCAGAATTGACTAAAAATATGCAGCAGTGGTTTAATGATCTATCTATCATTTCTTCAAATGGCCGGGGCAAACTTGAATATGTAAAGTTTTGGGCTTACTTGGTAAGATTAGTGGCATATAGAAAAGGGGAGAAGATACAAAATCTTAGTGAAAGAATAGATAAGGAACTAGCTCCCTTAATGCCCAGAATTTGGCGTAGCATTGTAAGAGGCAATATTTTACCCGATACTGTTGCCTCCAGATCTTTAGCCTATCTCCGTTCAGAAATGTTAGATAGTGGTGATGAAAATAGTAAGCAAGTAGATAATTTAGATAGTCTTGCATGTTCTCTTTTAAAGGCATGGTATATAAGAAAAAACAAGTCAAAAGGAGGTATTGTCCATATGGATGTAGAGTTGAATTTAGCACATCCATCAGTTGCTTATCACGCAGGAAGGATGATGGCTGTCCTTGCCGAAGTACAAAAAGCTGCTCTTGGTGATGTAGGTGCGGGTATAGTGCAACGTTATTATGCGGCAGCAAGTTCAACGCCGGCTTTGGTATTGGGTAGGCTTATTCGCCAGGCTCAGTTCCATTTAAGTAAACTTGAAAATAAAGGACAAAGTATCTGGTACGAAAAGTTACTTCAGGAGATTTCAGAAAAAGTTGGTGATAGCCTGCCAAAGACATTAAATTTGGAAGAACAGACTCTTTTTGCATTAGGTTATTATCAGCAAAAGGCACATATGTATAAGCCAACTGAAAAGAATGTGTCCAGTCATGAAAAAAATTAAAACTATGGAGGGTAAAAAGAATGAGTATAAAAAACCGTTATGAATTTATGTATTTTGTAGAGTGCATTAACGGCAATCCCAATGGAGACCCGGATATGGGGAATTCCCCTCGTATGGACCCTCAGGATATGCATGGGCTCATTTCAGATGTAGCTGTTAAAAGGCGTATAAGAAATTATGTTCAGGTAGCTTATGGGGATAGAGCAGGATTTAATATTGTAGTACAAAACGCAACAAATATTAACAAATTCATTGCTAAGGCTAATGAGGAATGTGGGAATGAAGCAAAACAGGGCAGCCGCGAAAGGGTCAATGCCGCACGTAAATGGATGTGTGATAATTATTATGATGTTCGTACTTTTGGTGCTGTTCTTTCTACCGGTGCTAATGCTGGGCAAGTGCGGGGTCCAGTTCAACTTACATTTTTACGTTCTGTGGATCCTATTCTTCCGTTGGATATTTCTATTACAAGAATGTCAGTAGCAGATAAGCCTAAGGATGTCATAACATTTGAGCAGTATGAAAAATGGGAATTAGAACAACCTGAGGATAAGCTACGGACAATGGGCCGCAAGCAGTTAATACCTTATGGACTATATGAGGGAAGGGGTTTCATAAGTGCTAATCTGGCAGAAATGAATGATACTGCTAAAGGAACAGGATTTGATGAAAATGACCTTAGTATTTTATGGGAAAGTATTCTTAATATGTATGAGCATGATCGTTCTGCTAGTAAGGGTCAAATGTCAACTATGCAACCGTTAATTATTTTTCGACATATTGGGACAGATACGGATAGTGTTCAAAGAGAAAGGCAGGCTAAGTTGGGTTGTGCACCAGCTCATAAACTTTTTGATCTTATTAAGATAAAAAGAAAAGATAGTGTAGAGTACTCACGTAGTTATCAGGATTATTTAATTAAAGTAAATATAAGTCAATTACCAAAAGGGGTGGAAATTGGATTTGCTACTTTAGAGGGTGGCAACCTTCAAATATCTTGGGGTAAACTTCCTGACGATTTAAAGGATTATGTAGTATTGCTATAGGAGATTAGTAATGTCATATTCTGAAGATAACTTGATTCCTCTTTCTTATCTTGCCCAGTATTATTATTGTAAAAGGCGGGCCGCTCTTCTATTACTGGAAAAACAATGGGAAGACAACCTATATACAGCTGAAGGAAGTAGTTTGCATGAAAAGGTTCATGAGATAGGTCGTGAACTGCGTTCCGGTATTGCTAGATTACAGGGTGTACCGTTATTATCATTAACAATGGGATTAACGGGTAAGTCTGATTGTATTGAATTAATTGCAAAACAGTGCGGTTATCAAGTACCAAACTTACAGGGGAATTGGATTGTTTATCCGGTTGAGTACAAGCATGGTAGGAAGCGAAATGAGCTTGAATATGAAGTACAGCTTTGTGCCCAAGGAATATGTCTTGAGGAAATGTGGAAATGTAAGATAAATTATGGATTTCTATATTATGGTAACGATAAAAAAAGGAAAAAGATAGAGTTATCCGAGGACTTACGTCAATTAGTGGTAGCGGGAGCAAAGGAGCTTCATGTAATGCTAGAGGGTTGCTGTGTTCCACAGGCTGAAAGGACTAAAAAATGTACAGGGTGCTCGATAATTAATATATGTATGCCTGATGTAAAAAAGAGTGCTACTAATTACTTGAAAAAAGTATATATGGTTGCTCGAGGAGGAGTAGATATGTGAAACACTTACTAAATGTTCTTTATATTTTGACGCCAGACTCATATTTGTATAAACAAGGTGAAACAATTTGTGTAAAAATAGGTGGTGAAGAAAAGGTCCGAGTTCCGGTGCATACTATTGAGTCCATTGTCTGTTTTGGTAATACAACTGTAAGTACACCTTTCATCGAATTTTGCGGCGAAAGAGGAGTAGGTTTAACATTCTTAAGTGATTATGGTAAGTTTTATGGGCGAATTAGCGGGCCAGTTCATGGTAATGTTCTCTTGCGCATAAGACAATATAATTTAATGAAGGAAAATGATAAGGTAATTAATCTAAGTAAGAATTTTGTAGCGGCTAAAATTGCTAATTCAAGAAATGTTCTTCTTCGATCCGCACGGGAACATAGTGACTACCAGGCTCAAGATTCTTTAAGAGAGGCTGCTAAAGAAATGGCGATAATTGCAAAGGATTTAAACCAAGTGGATTCATTAGATACATTACGTGGTATAGAAGGACTTTGTGCTAAACATTATTTTAAAGTATTCGATAATTTAATTAAAGTAAATAAAGATGAGTTTTATTTTAACGCCCGTAATAGACGCCCTCCCATGGATAATGTTAATGCTCTATTATCTTTTAGCTATAAGTTACTTACTAACGATATCTGTTCATCCTTAGAAACTATTGGCTTAGATGTTGCCGCGGGGTTCCTTCATGCAGTTAGGCCCGGACGCCCCAGTTTAGCCTTGGATATTTTAGAGGAGTTACGATCTCCATTATGTGATAGATTTGTAATATCCCTCATAAATCTAAAACAGTTACAGGCAAAAGACTTTGAATCAGGACCAGATGGCGTAAAACTTAAGAAAGATGGAATGAGAACATTAATTACTGCCTGGCAATCCAGAAAAAAAGAAGAGATAGTGCATCCTTTCATAGAGGAAAAAATTAAAATTGGATTAATACCCTATGTTCAGGCACAATTAATGGCAAGATATTTAAGAGGCGATATAGATGCTTATCCACCATTTTTTTGGAAGTAGGTGGTTAGTTTGATGATTTTAGTAACGTATGATGTTGACTATACAGATAATGATTCAGCAAAACGGTTAAGGAAAATAGCTAAGATTTGCGAAAATGTGGGGCAAAGGGTGCAAAAATCAGTATTTGAAATAATCTTAGACCCTGCACAATTTGTATCATTAAAAACACAATTGCTTAAAGTAATGGACCCCGATAAAGATTCAATAAGAATATATTTACTTGGAGCAAATTGGGAAAGGAGGATTGAACACTATGGTGTAACACCAATTTATGAACAAGAAAAAGCAATAATTCTTTAGCGCGGACCAGCAATAAACATAAATGTCTTAGAGGTCTGCGTAGTTTTAATGGCAACGTATTTTTAGTAGGTTGTAATTAAAATCCTGGAAATTATTGAAATAATAATCATGTCCGCGAAAACTAGGATTATAATCATTGATATTAAAAGCTTTACAAGGTGTGCAGTCGCCCCTCGTGCAGGGGCGTCGCCCCTCGTTGAAAGGCTGCTGCCAGTCCAGCCTCTGCTATTCGTCGCCCCTCGTGCAGGGGCGTCGCCCCTCGTGCAGAATTTCACAGGTATTGAAGAATTTATTTTTAATCCAAGTCGCCCCTCGTGCAGGGGCGTCGCCCCTCGTGCAGGTCGGAAACAGGCGTACCGAAATGCTCACCTGCTACGTCGCCCCTCGTGCAGGGGCGTCGCCCCTCGTGCAGGGGCGTGGATTGAAACAGTTTCTATGAT
>JBMNUR010000029.1:0-18007 GCA_050946395.1 Peptococcales bacterium | reverse complement strand
GAATTAGCAAAACTCACCTTCGGTTCAAACAGTTGCTAATTCTGGTCTTCAGCCGTCTGCGTTCTTTTTATCTAAACTCGCCAAATGCTTCACTTATGATAAAATTATATGGATTTTGTTTTGAATAACTTTGTCAACAGGCTGACGCGTCTAAAAAGACGCAGGTTAAGGTTTCGCTTTGCTACGCAACAATCTACTACTGGATGGCTGTCTTAATATTATACTTTTCTAGCTCAGTTATAATTTTATATTCATCTGCCAAATATTCTTGTCTGATCAAGCCTAAACCAGGCTTATAGTAAACATTGTTTTGATAATTAAATTCCTCGGAAGTAATGAAAACTTTAACACAGTCCTCAAATTTACCAGATGGAGTATCCACTGTGGCATCAATAGCTTCTATTTTATACTGTTTATCACCTGACTCCCAGGTATTTCCCACCTCAATGGGTTCTTTCAAAATTACTTCACTCATGGTATTTTCCGTATCTAAGATGTTTTTTTCTTCATAAAATTCTTCTTGGCTATAAACAACAACAAGTTCCCCATCTTTAAACTCATAAATCATAGCCATTACAGTCCCTCCGGTAGCTAACTGTAACTGAACTCTATCTCCTTCCCTAAACAAAACCTTCTGCTCAAAAGGGGCATATTCATTTCCTGAACCTGCAAACTTCCAGTAATCCCCCTGGGATAAAGGATAAACATCTTTTACTGTTAACTCTTTTTTACGAGGTTCTTCCTTGGGTGTTTGAACCTTGGGAGGTTCTTCTTGTTGATTTTTTTCATTCCTTTTGCAACCTAGTGTTAAAGTTAAACTAAGGGCAATAATTAAAAAAATAACTACTATTTTATTTTTAAACATACCTTGTCCACCTCCAAATTTGAAAATTACCTACAGAAAATAGTATATATCAAACTTCTTAATTTATTTCTCTAATTGTAAAAAGAATTCCTGCCTTATGGGCAGGAATGCCATTTATCTTTTATTTGTCCAAAATTTATTAACATCTCTAATCAGATTTTCAATGTGATTAACCATTGCTTCCTCAGAGGCATCAGGATCCCTGTTGATAATTGCTTCAAGAATTTTTATATGATCTACTACAATTGAACTATTAACCTTTTTACGGATATACTCTAATGCTGGAGTCAGTTCTACATCTTGCCTAATCATATTAAGCATTGCTTCGAGAATTTTATTCCCTGCAGCTTGAGCTATTAGACCATGAAACTGAGTATCTTCTTCGAAATAATTTGTTACCTCTAAACTTTGTTTCTCAATACTACTTTTCATTTTTCTTTCTATTTCGGGAGTAAGGTTAATTGCAGCCAAGCGAGCCAATTCCCTTTCAATAGCACGCCTTGCGATTAATACATCAACTAGTTCTTTCTCAGTTTTCCCATCTAATATTTGAAAAAACTGTTCACCGTATTCCATGCGGTCATGCCGCATTTGCATCTCTTTTAACTCGCTCTCACCTTTTTTAGTTAAAATCCGTCCTTTATAACCTTTTTTTTGGGTTAAGCCATCTTTATCGAGTTCTAAAAGAAAGCGACCTGCTGTTGCTTCGCTTATCTTTATACCGAGTTTTGCTAGTTCAGTGCTTACATGGCTTGCACCTACCGGTATAGGACTATTTTGAATAATTTCTAATACATGAAATTTTTTGCGTTCCCGACGAGTTAACAAAGATACTCACACCTTAAAAATATTACACTTTTTATTATATTAAAAAGATAGCAACAATGGTAGTAACTAAAAAGCCAATCATAACTGGAATAAAGTTTCTACGTGCCAATTCCATAGGTTCCACACCACATATCGCTGCAACCGGTATTAGGCCCCAGGGAATAATTGTACCGCCTCCAACCCAGACTGAACTTATTTGACCTAAAGCTGCAATAACACCCACATTACCATCAATCGCAGGTCCAAAGGTTTGAGCTAAAGAACCGACTAATGGTAATCCAGAGAAACCGGAACCATCTAAACCGGTAATAGCACCTATAATGATTGTGATAAAGGCAACAGGAGTTTTGCTTAAGGGTACATTTTGGGCTAAATAGTTCCCTAAATCACTCAATAATCCGGTAGCTTCCGGTCCTAAGATAGCCTTTGCCGTACCTTCGCTACCTAAAAAGAAGAAAGCACCAATTACTATTACAGGAGCAAATATTTTAATACCAAAGAGGAAACCGTTTCTTATATAATCAGTTACTTTTTCTAAAGAATCTCCTTTAAATTCGGCCATTGCCAAAGCAGCAGTGATGGCTAATGCCGTTCCACCGATTAAAGCAGTAGCATCCCCACCTTTTAAGTCTAGGGCTAACATGGCTACAACATCAGCGATAAAAACAACGGGAATAAGAATTGCAAAAATATACGATACCAAACTAAACTTACGATTTTTATTTTCCATGTCTTTAGTTGCAGAAGCTAATTCTTGATTATAATGAGAAGCATTTTTCTTTAAATCCCTTTGCAACATTATAAAGGCAACGGCTACAGTTACAACACCCATTACTATAAAGAGGGGGGCACCCGGATAAGTTACCTTAGTAGCATCTGCTAGTCCTGCTGCACTAGCTGTAATACCGGGGGCACCTTGGATAATCCAATCACTAGATAGACCTATACCATGACCAAAAATGTTCATAGCAACGGCTGCCCCTATTGCAGGTAAACCAGCTCTAATAGCTACAGGCAATAGTAATGCACCAATTAAAGCTACCGCTGGTGAAGGCCAAACAAACCAGGAAACAACCATCATAGCAATACCCATTGAGAAAAAAGCTACATTCCTATTAACCATTACTTTAGCTGCCGGACGCATAACTAAATAGTCAGTTCCAGTATCAGCCATAGCTTTACTCATGGCAACAACTAAAGAAATTACTACAATAAGACCTAAAAATTCACCACCAGCAGCCATTAAGGCATTAAACATCACCTGAATTGCACCAACAATGCTACCTTTTGCAGTTAACCCAATAACAAATAGACCAATGATACAAGGTAAAACAGTATCACGTCGTAAGGCCATTACACCAATAATTAAAACAACAATTGAAAAATAAACATAATGCAGTGAGGATAATGTTACTTGTGTATCCATTTGTAAGACCTCCCAATAAAAAGATATTACTTGCTGTCAAAACTATGGTGCACCACCTCCTCATTGATGAGGACTTACCGGTAGTGTTATTGTACGGTAGCACTTCTATTATTTCAATACCTATTTTTTTGAAAATTATCAATTGCCTGAGGTATTTGATAGTTCTTCTCATTGTTAAGAGGTAAAATACAAGAAACTATTGTACACATCAGGATAATTTAAGAATGGCATTGATAATATGCCTCACTTGCCAATTTGCACCAGGTTTAGAAACGGCAGTATTTATGTTTGTTATTTTAATGATTTTATATTTAAAATAAATGTTTATTAAATAATAATTATAAATAGTACTAATGGGCGATGTTTTTTATGTCATATATAAAGTATACTTATGGTGAATGTGAGAACATTCTTAGGTACATCTTTATCCTAAGCGCGGAAGAGATTTTATCTATATTTTCTTTTTTGTGTAATTTCACTATTCCGCCTAGGGACATAGAAAGGGGGAGAGAGCTAAAAAAGGTAAGGGCTTTTAAACGTTTATTAAAACATAAAACCTTTGGAGGTGTATTTTAATGGCAAAAAAGGACTACTCTTATTTATTGAAACATGAGGACTACTGGGCAATATGGATTGGATTTGGAGTCCTAATAATCGCACTTTTACTTACTTTTGCTTACGCCCCCGCAATGAATCAAGAAATTGCAACCAATAATGCTATCTTAGAAGCGGAAGCCGCAAAGGCACCCTTTAAGACTATCGAATGGCATAATGCTAATGATGCCAAAGCTAGTATTAAAGGTTCAAACTCCCCAATTCATAAAACCATTAACAAATTTTATGCTAAGCCAGGAAGTTGGAGTGACAATCCAGCGTCTTCCTTTGTGTTAAGTAGTGCTGCTGCTAAAGCAAAAAGCGAAGCCGGAGCCGAAAAATATGAGGCTGCAAAAGCTGCAACTGCTGAAGCTCTCTTAGCTGCCCAAACTGCTCAAGAAGCTGCTGCTAAAGCCGAATTTAAAGATGCCAATTTAAACAAAGAAGCCGAAACTAAAATTAACGAATGGCGTTCAGCTCAATCAGCTGAATCAAAGGCCAAAAGTGCTGCAAACGTTAAACCTTATAACCATTTCCTTACTTTGATTGGTCTTTGTATTGGTATAGGTTTAATATTCTCCATCGGTGTATACTTTATGGGACGTTCTGTAAAAGAATTTTTACTCGGGTTCCCTGGGGTATTTATCGTTGGTACTCTTGCTTACTTCCTCGCAGCCCAAACCCAATTAAAAGCCTGGGGCCTTGAATATGTTCTTTGGGCTATCCTCCTCGGCATGATTATTAGTAATACTATCGGAACACCTAAATGGATTCTTCCTGCTGCCCAAACTGAATATTACATTAAAACCGGTTTAGTTTTACTTGGTTCGACCATCCTTATGAATAAAATACTCTTAATAGGTATTCCCGGTATTGTTGTTACTTGGATAGTCACTCCTATTGTTTTAATTACAACCTTCTGGTTCGGCCAAAAGATTCTTAAAATTGAATCACCATCCCTAAATATCACAGTATCTGCTGATATGTCAGTTAGTGGTGTTTCCGCAGCTATCGCCGCCGGTGCTGCAAGTAGAGCTAAAAAAGAAGAAATTACTTTAGCTGTTGGTATTTCCATTCTTTTCACGGCCATCATGATGGTTGTTATGCCTATGATAATTAAAGCTATGGGACTCCATCCCGTTCTTGGTGGAGCTTGGATCGGTGGTACCGTTGACTCCACAGGTGCTGTTGTAGCTGCTGGAGAAATTTTAGGTCCGGTAGCCAGAGACGTAGCTGCTACCATTAAGATGATCCAAAACATCTTAATCGGTTTAATGGCATTCTGTATAGCTGCTTATTGGTGTTTAGTAGTCGATACTTCCCGTGCCCATGAAGCAGATTTAAGCTTTAAAGGTGCTATGCGTCAGATCTGGGAACGCTTCCCCAAATTTGTTTTAGGTTTCATTGGCGCTTCCATTCTTTTCTCCACGATTTATGCAATTTTAGGTCCAGATAGTGCTAAAGTACTATTAGATGATGGAGCTATTGGTTTGACTAAAGGATTGCAAGGCTGGCTCTTCTGTTTAGCTTTTGCTAGTATTGGTCTTACTACTAACTTCCGTGAGTTAGCTCACTTATTTAAAGGTGGAAAACCTGTTGTCCTTTACGTATGTGGTCAAAGTTTTAACATAGCACTAACCTTTACAGTAGCTTATATTATGTTCTTTAAAGTTTTCCCGAATATTACCCAAATTATTTCACAGTAGAGGTTCTATGACTGGAGGTCTTAGAATTGGATAACACTATAAAAGTTACTGCGGGTAGGCAATCAGGCCTACCCGGGCCTTTTAAAAAATGGATTGCTTTGATTTTATGCTTATTGGCATTATATTTATTTGCTTTTGTATTCCTACCTTTTCTTTCTAATAGTTTGCCTGGTTTTCGTCAAGCTCATGATATAATTATTGAAGAGAAGATTGATGCAGGCGCATGGTTTTATATCTTTGTTGAACAGATAGGCGAAATAGAACCAGTAATGCGCGATACCATGAAATACCCACCAGGTCACATGGATACAAAAAAATAATAAAGACTCTCCCCCACGGGAGAGTTTTTTAGTAAAATAGAAATTAACAGGTAAATCCCAAATAATTTTTAGAAGGGTAGCGATATTTTGAATATGCAGGATAAAAAGTACCAGATTATTCTTAACTATGAAAAAAAAAGTGCTCATCAAATAACTATGGAACTTATTGAAAAACCGGAAATATCTTCGTGGATGTTTTTAGTACCAATTGTTTTTGTACCTTATCTACAAAGATTAAATAAATATAAAAATGCTGTAAAAATCTTTGAAGACGGATATCTTTTTACAAAAAAACAAGCTCTCGATGTAGCCTATTTGATGTATAAAGACGGAAAAACAAAAAATATCGCTCTTGACCAAGCCAAGAAGGTTGTGATTAAAGACCCTCAAGCATTAGAACATATTCAAAAAATTTACTCCTCACAATTAAAGGAGATTTGTCTCCTGGCTGATTTCTACTACAAACTATTTCAGGCTTCGGGAAATTCCTATGAAGAAATGCTGAGGGAGGTTCATCCTAATAAAGCAACTCATCAAGAATTTCTAAACGCTCTGGCAAAAGCAGAACATGAAGTAAATAATCAAGCCATTTACGCCGTAAAAATTAATGAATCAGAACGTTCAGAGCTTTTTATAAAGTTAGAAGAAAAATCAAGAACTTACCGGTTAAAAGAAGCTGAAAGAATTTATAATAGCCAGGCTTCTTAAAACAAAAACTAATTTGCCCAAGGCCTAAATAGATTTTTTAGTAACAATAGGCCTTGGGCTATGTATTATTTAACGATAATTAGTGAACTGTAGTTCTATGTTATAGTCTTGTTCCCTTAATAAGGCAATTACAGCTTGCAGGTCATCGCGGCTTTTACCTGATACACGTACCTGGTCATTCATAATTTGAGCCTGAACTTTTATCTTGGAATATTTGATATCTTTAACAATCTTTTTTGCTAACTCTGTTTCTATGCCCTGTTTTATTTTAATAATTTGTCGAACTGTTCCCCCACTGGCTTCTTCAGCTTTTCCATATTCTAGATTCTTAATAGAAACCTGTCTCCTAATAAGTTTCGATTGAAGAATATCGATAACACTTCTCAACTTGAAATCATCATCGGCAAGGATCTTTAATTCTTCACCTTCTAAGGTTACTTGGGATTTGCTATTTTTAAAGTCATATCTCTGACTTATTTCCTTATTAGTTTGATTTACTGCATTATCAACCTCCTGCATGTTTACTTCGGAAACTACATCAAAAGACGCATCTTTGGCCATAATAAATTCCTCCCTGAAATTTAACTTCTCATTAAGTATATACTAACCATTATTTTTTTCAATTTAATATTAAGTCTTTCTTAATCTAGCAAAGTAAAACCTCAACCTAGAAGTTTCTTAAGGAAACTTCATCTTCTCCTTGCCAATATCCACTTTTACCTATATACTAGAATTGAACGGCCGGCTGTTATTTTTGGACTATGCTTAAATCTCCTTCAGGTGGTTTACAGGTTTCCCAGATAACAGTATTCGGTAATCCACCAAAAAGGAGGTTAATACAATGGCATTCCAAGACAAAACTCTTACCTGTAAAGACTGTGGTGTTGACTTTTTATTCTCAGCCAGCGAACAAGAATTTTATGCAGAAAAAGGATTCCAAAACGAGCCACAAAGATGTCCATCTTGCCGTAAAGCAAGAAAACAACGTACTAGTAATTTTAACAGCGGTCAAAGACAAATGTACCCAGCAGTATGTTCTAGCTGTGGTGTAGAAACACAAGTACCCTTTAAGCCAAATGGTACCAAACCCGTCTACTGCCGAGATTGTTTCCAAAGATAGTTAAAAAACGCCCTCCGGGCGTTTTTTTAGTCTGAAATGTTGGAAGGTAAACCCTTATAGCAATTTTCATGCGCTATTTGCACCACATAAACGAAATGTTTCTTGTCATTACGAGCGTTTTGTGAAGTAATCCCGCCTTTACGAGGTTATCTCCACAACCGGGATCGCCACGTCGCTATCGCTCCTCGCGATGACAGAAAAGCGACTTCTTTCATAGCAATGGCATAAGAAAAGACGAATAGACGAATTAACGAATTAACGAAATAGGCAAACTAATTTGTACTGTTGTTCCTTTATTTTCTTGAGAAGTAATTTCCATCGTCCCGCCATGATTTCTTATTATCCTGTGAGATACTGCAAGTCCCATACCTGTACCTTGTTCTTTTGTCGAAAAGAAGGGAGTTCCCGCTTTTCTAAGTTCCTCCGGTGTCATGCCCCGCCCCATATCCCTAACTGTTACTAATACCAGTTTTTCCTTTAATTTAACATTGACCTCAATTGTTCCACTATTGTCCATGGCTTCTAAGGAATTCTTAATTATGTTTAAAAAAACCTGACTTAAATGATTGGCGTCTCCACAAATAAATATTTTCTCTTTGATGCTACCAACGTTGAATATTAACTTTACACCCCTATTATCCGCTTCAACTTGCATTAACATCAAGATATCTTTAATAATCTCTAAAAGTGCTACTTTGTCAAAGCGGCTTTCATTATTCCTGGCTAAAGTCATAAAATCATTGATGATAGTTTCAATACGGGAGATTTCTTTTAATAAAAGTCGAATGGTTTCATCGCCCAATGTAGAAACGGTTTTGAGTTTTTCAAGCTGAATATATCCTTTAATAGGTACCAGAGGATTTTTGATTTCGTGGGCTATGCCTGCAGCTACTTCTGCTACTACTTCTAAACGTTCATTAGTAACTTGAGTTTGTAATAGCCTTCTATCCTTTTGTTCTAAATTATAAAGTAAATACATGAATAAAAATAATAATACTAACAATGTTCCATTCTTTAACCAGATCAAATAAATAGGACTTTGATATTCGGAAATAGGTTGCATAATAAAGACCATCCAGTCAGTATTTTCAATAGGATGATAGGTAATATATTTTAATTCATCATCAAATGAAGATTTTTGAATTTTGTAATTAGACCGTGGTAAAAGTGAAACATCAAAAAATTTATAGTTCTTTTCCTTAATTAGCTCATACTGAGGATGATAAATTGTATGTCCATAACCGTCTCTTAGAAAAACATACCCTCTTTCTCCTATGGGGAAATCCTCTAAAAGGGGAATAAAAGCATCTACTTTTATAGTTAAAAAAGCTGCACCGGAAATTATTTTATTTGAATAAATAGGTGTTGCAAAAACAATTACATCCTGACTGAGATTTTTGCTCTGCACGACCCCGGAAACATACCTTTCACCTTTTAAGGGATATTGTATATATGGTAGAATATACCTAGTGAAAAGATCTATTTGCTCTTGTCCTTCTAACTCCTTATGAACCTCACTTACAACCTCACCCTTTAAGTCTAAAATAAACAGAGAACTAATACTTTCCTCTTTGTTTATCACGCGTTGAATATAATCTAAGTTTTCAATTCCACTAATAATCTCCATAATCTTAAAATGACTATCAATAAACTGGTTAATGTTCTCGGCAATATTTTCTGTTCGATCAAGGTTAGTATTGATTATTCTTGTTCTTTCTTTATGGGCGTTTTCATAAGTAATAAAGTATGCCAAAAGACTAAACAAAAGAATAATAATAATTAATAAAGGTTTTCTTTTTAACAACACAGTCACCTCTATCCTTAGGCTTTATTATTATCTATATTCGCCTAATCGACATAATATTACTTTAATCTTAAAAATATTACAATATATTTTCGTCTATTCGTTTATTCGTCTATTTTATCGTAGAAGCGAAAAAGCCAATTATTAATGTAAAAGGTGACACAAAAAGAAAAAAGGTAAGTTATAGTTGTTATACGTTATAACCTACCTTTTTAATATTAAATTAACCACGGCTTTGAAATATTTCATAAATCCCTTGGGACCAGACCAAAAGCTTTTCATCTTGCATAAATCGAGCTGCAATTTGTAAACCCCAGGGAAGCTTATTGCTATCTTGACCTACGGGTAAACTAATCACTGGCACACCTGCATGGGTCCAAGGTAAATTCATAATCGGATTGCCGGTGGATTCAAGACCTAAAGGAGCAGTATCAGTAGCTGAAGGACTTACCCATAAGTCTATTCCTTCCTCTTCCATGATCTTTGCAAGTTTACCTCTTAGTTCTTTACCTTTAATCTGAAGTTCGGACAATTTAGCACTACTGATTTTTTCACCTTTTTCAAATACTTGTACTGAATGGAGACTATAAAGGTCCTTATGTTTTCCATACCAAGCACTATGAACTTGAGCCATTTCAGCGGCTCCCAGCTCTCTATGTCTTTTATTAATATCAGCGATATCTTCAAATGCATTAACCGGTTTTACTTTATATCCCTTAGCCTTCAAAAGGTTAATTTGTTCAGAAAATACATGAAGAGCTTCAGGGGTAGCTTGGTCTAAGTAAGATCCCTCTGGAATACCTAAAATGGGAAGTTCTCTTGGGATGTCTTGTTCTTGCCAATCCAAGCAAAAAACTGAGGCTGCTAGAATCATCCCCTCTATATCCTGAGTAAATAAGCCGACATGATCAGATGTTTTTGAAAAATAAATCATTCCCTCCGTAGGTATCCGATCATAGCTGGGTTTAAAACCCACTATACCACAGTAGGCAGCGGGACGAATTATCGAGCCGATAGTCTGAGTACCAAAAGCAAGAGGGCAAAAACCTGCACTAACAGCAGCTGCCGAACCACTACTGGAACCACCTGGTGTATGCTTTAAATTATGGGGGTTACGAGTAGGACCCGGATGAAAATAAGCAAACTCAGTTGTTACAGTTTTTCCTAGAATAAGGGCTCCAGCTTCTCTGAGTTTTTTTACACATAAAGCTTCCGGACCTTCAAAAAGTTCCTTAGGAAGTCGAGAACCGGCTTGGGTAGGAAACCCATCCACATTAAAAATATCCTTTACGCCTATTAAAACACCATATAATGGTGGCCTAAGAGCAAAATTTGGGTATTTTTCTTCCAATTCTTTTGCTTCCTTTAATAACCGCTCACGCCGGTTAGGTTCCGGTAATAAGGCCTTAATCTGTGGTTCTACTTTTTCTATCAAATCACAGGTTTCATTAATATATGAAAAAATATCCTTCTCACCACTTCTTAATGAAGTAGCTAATTCGTTTAACAACAACCTCTTTGTATACACTAAAATTCCTCCTTTTCTCAAAGTTTAAAACTCTGCGTTTTTCACTGTTCGAGGAAACGCTATAACATCTCTAATATTACTCATCCCAGTTAAATACATCACAGTTCGCTCAAAACCTAGACCAAAACCCGCATGTTTTGTACCACCATATCTTCTTAAATCTAAGTACCACCAATAATCATCCATATTAAGACCTAGTTCTCGGATTCTTTTTTCCAAATAATCATAGCGTTCTTCCCGTTGACTACCACCTATAATCTCGCCTATACCGGGAACTAATAAATCCATAGCAGCTACTGTTTTATTATCATCATTCATCCTCATATAGAAAGCCTTAATATCTTTCGGATAATCTGTCACAAAAACAGGTTTTGCAAAGTATTTTTCCGTCAAATATCTTTCATGTTCCGTTTGTAGATCACTACCCCATTTTACCGGGTATTCAAATTTCTCTTTAGCTTTTTCCAATATTTTAATGACGTCAGTATATGAAACATGTTCAAAAGTAGAATTTATCACATTTTCTAATTTTATAAAGAGTTCCTTGTCAATAAATTTATTAAAAAATTCCATTTCCTCAGGAGCATTTTCTAAAACAAAGTTGATTATGTACTTCATCATGTCTTCAGCCAAATCCATGTTATCCCTTAAATCTGCAAAGGCAATCTCGGGCTCAATCATCCAAAACTCAGCGGCATGACGGGCAGTATTGGAATTTTCCGCACGGAAAGTAGGACCGAAAGTATAAACATTTTTAAAAGCCATACAATAAGTTTCAACATTAAGCTGTCCGCTAACTGTAAGATTTGTCTCTTTACCAAAGAAATCCTTAGAAAAGTCAAGAGCACCTTCTTCATTCCTTGGTGAATTTTTAAAATCCATAGTGGTTACCCTAAACATTTCCCCAGCACCTTCGGCGTCACTACCAGTGATAATTGGGGTGTGAACGTAAACAAATCCTCGTTCTTGGAAGTACTTATGAATTGCATAAGCAATAAGGGATCTTACCCGGAAAACTGCCGAAAAAGTATTTGTCCGCGGGCGTAAATGAGCAATTGTTCTTAAATATTCAAAAGAATGTCTTTTCTTTTGTAATGGATAGTCGGAGCTACAAGGACCTTCAACATCAATTTTTTCAGCTTTTAATTCAAAGGCCTGATTACTACCTGGAGATTCTACCAAAGTACCTTCAACTGTTACAGCGGTACTAATATTAAGCTTGGCAATCTCCTGAAAATTTGGTAATCCTTCTTCAAAGACAATTTGTAAATTTTTAAAAAAAGTACCATCATTTAATTCAATAAACCCAAAAGCCTTAGAAGACCTAATGGTTCTAATCCATCCGGAAATGACAATCTTCTTTTCCATAAACTTATCAGTTTCCCGATAAATTTCTTTAATTGCTGCCTTTAACATTTTATTCCTCCCTGAATTAGTGACTGGTGATTAGTCACTGGCCTATAATTGATAGTAGTAAATTATTTGGTTCACGATTTTCATGGGCTATCCGCATCACAGTAAACTAAGATGTTCCTTGTCATTACGAGCGTTAATGAAGCTATACCGCCTTTAGGCGATTATCTCCACAACTGAGATCGCCACGTCGCTATCGCTCCTCGCGATGATATAATAGCAACTTCTTTAGCAACAATATGATCTTCCTTTATCTGTTTTTTCTAATCTTAACTAATACTACATATTTCCCCTGTTCTCCTGCAAAATATCTCAACAATACTTAACTTCAAATCTAGCCTTTAGCTTCTAACACATCTATTACCAAAAGTAAAATTGGTAAGGCAGTAAAAATCATCATTGTAGCAGCAGCCACAATACCCGAATCATTAAAAATAAAAGCAAACAAACCGCCCACACCACTACTAATGAAGCCGTGATAAAGTTGTCGATGCTTTTGAAATACCTTTTTTAAAAGATAGGGTGGTTTATATAACAGGGCTACAAGTACCGCCATAGAGGTCAAAAGGGCCTTGGTCCAAACAGTATATCTTAAGAGTTTATAATTCATAGCAATTTTTCGCCCAAAAATTAAAAATAAAGATTGCCAACCTTGTGCATAGATAAGCTCTACGGTTTTACTAATATGACTGGGCGAGCTCTGGGAGCTAATTACAAAGAATAAAAGAAACAAGAAGAATAATAAACCCAACCCCAAATAAAGTAAAAGCCTCAATCTAATTTTAATCCCCCAAAACATTAAAATTATTACTGAAAAAGCAGCAAAAGCACTAATGGTACCACCTACATTACTCCCAAATTCCGGAGACATTATTAAATAGAAAGCAAGTAGAAAAAGACCACTAATAAATGTTATCAGTTTCTTACTAGTTTTTTGATTATCCGAAAGTGCCGTTAAACCGATAATTAGGGAACTAATTAATACCCCCATATACTCATTACCCAATCCATAATACCTGGAGCCACCTATAGGATCATAGCCTAAGACGGATACCTTCATTAATGGAGCTTTACATGCCAAATCCAATAAAATACCTATAGCTGTAACTAAAGAGATAAAAATTATTACATTTAAGGTTCTCCTGAAACAAACAAGGGTAAAAAGCGTTAAAATAACCATAAATAAAAAAAGCCAAAGATATTTAGATAATAAACTATAAGAAGAAAATACCGGAAGAATAAGCAGAATAAAAGGAACAAACATACCTGCAATAATCAATGGTCGTAAAAATCTTAACCATTGCTTTCGAAAAATAAATAATACTAAAAAACCAAGTGTAACGATAACTTGAAGGGCCACAAAAGGTTTAATGATATAAGACCTCTGAACGTTGGTATTTTTTATTCCTTGGTTCATTTCGTATATAGTAGAGAAAGTTTCTCTACTGCTTTTACCTTTTATGGGATAGCCTAACATTAAATCTGGTATATCTAAATCAAAAAATTTTAAAATAGTTGGTGCAATATCTAAGTTACTGATAATACCTTCTCGCCTGGTAGTGGGTGAAAAAGCCAAACCCGAATTAGTTCCTGGCCCGACCATTATAAAAGGAGTTAGTAAGTTTTTTTCCCGATTTCCCGCTAAGGAGGGGAAAGGTGTAACTACCATTAACAAATCCTTGTCTAAATCTAAATCATTTAAGAGTAAACCAATAAATTTATCAGCCTCTTTTAAAGCTTCTTTTCTAAAAATCTCTGCTCGCTCAGGACTAACATAAGATTGGTAATTATCGGCTCTGATAGTATCACCTAACTGAATAATCAATAAACAATTTCTTTCCAGACCATAATACTCATTAAAAGTTTGTAAGAGCTTGGGATAATTAGTTTTTACCAAAAAAGGGCTTTCAGGATTATTTAAATTAAGGCTCTCATCTATTACCCCTTCGGGTAATCTACCCAAGGTATCCATACCTATTAATGCACCGTAACGCTTTTTTTGCTTTGGTGTATCGGCATTACCCAAAAGGATTGTAGTAATATCCCCTTCTTTAAGTGTCTCTCCTAATAGACCCGGAATAATTACATAATTTTGCTTATTATTGTCGACTATTATCTTCGGAATATCTGTTACTAATATATTTTGGGGACTTGCTTTTTCACCGGTAACATTTTCGTAAATCGTCTGGGCTTTTTCTCCCTCCACTATTTCCAGCGCTTCAAAAGCTTGTCCGCTACCACTGGGCACATTAGCCCTAGTACCAGCTCCCAAGGTAAGATAACCACTAGCAGGATCATATCTTACTGCACTGCGGACATTCATTAATCCTGCTACACCATGTTCCATAAGACTTTTCAAATTTGGATACTCGCCAACTAAGTCTTCAATATTAATCTGGTCTAAAATAATTAAGACCGCTTTCTTTGGCTCATTAACTTTATTACCACCTTCATCTGCATAAACTACTAAGGAACCAACTGTTAATAGCAATAAAATATATATTAAAAGTAAAAATTTCCGCAAATCAACACTCTCCCAAAACAACACTATTATCACAATCCAGCAAAGCGAAATCTTAATCTTTACCTTTGCCTTAACCTTAATCTGTTATATTATGGGAAGAAAAAGAGGTTTTTATGAATTTTAAAGGGCCAGGGTTAAAACAACACTAATTAATGATGTTGTTGTGAAACCTGACCCTTTTTATTTATTAGATTCCTAATCTCCTTGCAATTACCATTAATAGATAATTGTTCATGTGTACTGTGTTTTGGATATCCTGTAAAAGTATGGTATGCATCATCATATGATCCATGGAATTATTATTGTTACCCATCATTGGCATATTATGATTCATATTATTGTTCATATTCATTTGCCGATACATTAATTATATCCCCCCTAATTGGTCCCAATATATTCTATGTACTAATTAGTAGGGAGGTTAGTATATTAGATACGAAGAAGTATTAAATAATCGCCATTTTGCATTTGACTTACATCGGCTTTTAAGGCTTCAGCCATATCTCTGACCATAATTTTAAGTTCTTCTTCATTTTCAGCCAATAAACTTAAAGCTTCGCCACCAAGAAAACGATTTTTATTTAAGGTCAGATAAGCTAAAATGCGAGGTTCTCTTCCCAATAATTTTTCACTCCTTAAATTCTCGTTTTCATTAAAGCATGACTTTTTTTCACACTTTCTATTAATGGTGTTTTCTCTACCGCTACAATCACCCGATCAACATCTTGGATTATAGGTACCAATGCAGTTATAATCCGTCCTTCAGAAAAATCTTTCCTGGTAAAATGATAACGCTTGATGCCCACTGCCCTAGTGGCTTCAAAAAGCACTGCTTGGCGTAAACCATAATTATCCAATGTTATCCGGTAATGTTCCTCATTGGGATGAATAACTACGGCAATACCTTCCTCTTGAAACATTTTTCGCGATAATTCCGTACCTAGTAAATTAGTAACAAAAAGTCCATCAACATACAATTCTGAACCTCTAACTTCAATTTTACCCGGTTTCACCTTGGCAATATCCCCAACAGTTTTTCCTTTAGATACTTTTGTTAATATTAGTAAAACGGCTATGCCGGAAATTATGCCAGATATAACGTTTAGCCAAATAACTTTGCTATTCACTAACTGTATAGTTAAAGCAGTAGTAAAGGCAACGGTTAAAGCAATATAATTTCTGGCTTCAAAGGTTTTGGCAATGCCATCAATATACGCCGATCCTCGACGAGTATATTCAGTTTGCTCTAGGTTCAAAAGACTATTAAACTCCATCTTCCGGACTTCTCTAAACTGCTGAATAGCTAAAGATAAAAATGTGACAGCAACAAAATTCTTACTCATTAGGGCGGGAATTGCCACAGCACCTAAACTAGCCGCTACAAAACCCGTAATTAAGTGGATTAAATAACCATTGGGATAGCTTGGATACTGCCGATAATCCTCTCTTAATGTATAAGCTCGAGCAAAACTACCCGTGATGATTGCCGTTACAATTAATACGATATACTGGGTAGAGATTACTTCATTTTGCATATATTGGCCTCCTGGAGAAACAACTTAAAAATATGTTTTCCACAATAGCCATTAATATGCAGATTTACTAAGTGGAGAAGATTGAAATAAGCTTTAAAAAAGTATTAGTTGTTCTCAAACCTTCTCATACTAAAGTATTAGTTATTAAATTAAGAAACCGGGAGGCGGATGCCTCCCGGTTTCTTAATTTACCTCATCATACCTCTACCAAAACCCATGCCCCGACTCATACCTCTATGTAGTTAGCAAACTTTTTATATCCCGAAGCTAATTAGATTAATGCCAGAGAAATTTTTTCCTAAAGATTTTATGAGTATGAACTAGTGAGCAAAAAAATTTCGCTGTACTATTCCGACAGGTTAAATAACGCTAGAAAATAATTTTTATCAAAAACCTTGTTAATAGCTCAAATGAGTCAAAAACAAAAAAGATGGGGACAATTCCCAAAAAAATTATTCCCATATACTAAGCGAGTTGTCAATTGGTCGGGGTAAACTCTTTACCAAATGTTTCCAAAGATTTTTCTCTCGTTATTTTCATGTCATTAATTTCTGCAATTATTATTTCTGCAGTACTAAAAATAATACATCCTTTATCAAGGTGACCACCAAAAGCAAGTCCGTCGTCATCACCTTTGGAAATAACAATATGTGCATGAACAAATGGTTTACCATCAAGTTCCGTAATATTTCCACTTAAAGACAATAACTCCAAAGGGCATTGCAGTTTTGTTAAAACCCTATAGGCATCCGTCATAGGAAAGCTATCTGGAAAAAGTTTAGGATTTCTTAGAACAGCCTGCTTTAAACTAGCAACACCTGATAATATCAGACCAGTTTTAATATTATTCTCAACAATAAATTCCTCTAAGGATTCTAATAAATCCGAGTCTGGAGTTAGCCTAAAAGCATGTATTTTCCCCAAGGAACCTTGGGCTATATTTACTATTGTCAAAATTAAACACTCCTTTTTAATTATTAAATGCATAATTCCTTGTATGCAGAAGGTATCCTATCTTTTATCACATTACTACCTGGAACAATGTTTTTATTACGAGCCAAAGAAATCTCTATTTGGGTACCAATAGCCTGTTCATGGTCCTGAAAACTGGCCACTTGTATTGTTCCAAAAGGATTTATTACCATACTACCATTAGACCCACATGTATTTACTACAAGAGTATAAATACGATTCTCACTAGCACGTGTTCTTGAAACTAACTGATAATAGTGACTTGTAAAATTAATAGGCCAAGCAATAATATCTGCTCCCATTAAGGTTAGACAGCGAGGAACTTCAGGGAGAAAACCTTCATACCCTAGCATTATACCTATGCGGCCAATTTCAGTTTCCCATACAACTAATCTATTCCCTGGTGTAAAAACCTTACTTTCCGATTCTTCGAGATGAACCTGATAGTAATATTTAAAGTTACCATCTGGATAAAAAAGATAAGCAGTTTTATATATACCCTTATTAGAGTCAGTGACTCCCGTGGCAATTAAATGGATATTCTCTTTCTTTGCTATTTGACAAAAACAGTTAATAAGAATGTTGTTATTAACACTTGAAATTATTCCAGATAAATCTGGCAAAACAACTAATTTAGCACTCTGCAAAGCCATTAGATGTGCAT
>JBMNUR010000028.1:0-18226 GCA_050946395.1 Peptococcales bacterium | reverse complement strand
TAATTAGCATTTAAAACTGCTAATTCGCTGGCCTCTTTAAGTCCATCCGCACCTAAAGCCAAGATGTAAGTAAAAGCTTTTACTACTACACCAAAATTACCATAAAAAGCCTTTACCTTGCCGATAGAATGAGGCCGATCATAATCAAAATAATATTGTTCCTGTTCACAATTATATTCTACTACCGGCTTGGGTAGATAAGGAACTAAAAAATCTCTGACACCTACAGGTCCTGAACCGGGTCCACCACCCCCATGGGGAGTGGAAAATGTTTTATGCAAGTTATAATGAATTACATCAAACCCCATATCCCCAGGACGGGCATAACCCATGATGGCATTCATATTTGCACCATCATAGTATAATAAACCACCAGCATTATGTACAATATCAGCTATTTCCCTAATATCTTTTTCAAAAAGGCCTAGGGTATTAGGATTTGTCAGCATTAATGCCGCAGTATCTTCCCCTACCACTGCTTTTAGTGCTTCTAAATCTACTAAACCATTTTCATTTGACTTTATCTCAATAATATCAAAACCACACATACTGCCAGTAGCCGGATTTGTTCCGTGAGCGGAATCAGGTACAATAACTTTTTTACGTTTAAAGTCTTGGCGATGTTCATGATAGGCTTTAATAATCAATATACCGGTAAGTTCCCCATGAGCACCGGCTGCTGGTTGTAAGGTAGTACGTTTCATTCCGGCTATTTCGCTTAGATATCGATCCAAATCATACATGAGCTTCATGGCCCCTTGACTTAATTCCTCGCCTTGATAGGGATGGGCCAAAGCAAACCCTGGTAATCTGGACATATCTTCATTTATTTTAGGATTATATTTCATAGTGCAAGAACCTAGCGGATAAAAGCCTGTATCTACACCATAATTCATTTGGGATAGACGAGTAAAATGTCTTACAACATCAACTTCACTTACTTCAGGTAGTTCAGGATCATTTTCTCTTCTTAAGTCTTCTGGTAACATTTCATTAATATCTATTTCCGGTACATCTAAATCTGGTAATGAATAAGCTTTGCGTCCGGGAGCAGATAGTTCAAATATCAACTTTTCCTTCATTGCACTCCCTCCCAAACTCTTTTTAATAAATCAATCTCAGATTTACTTCGAGCCTCTGTAATACAGAGTAACATATGATTGGAAAGCTCCGGATAAAATTCGCCTAAATCCAAACCACCAATAATGCCCCCATCTAACAACCGTTTATTAATGTCTTTAATGGGTTCTTCTGTTTTTACTATAAATTCCTTAAAGGTCTTAGTACCGGAGAAGACTAATTCCACCCCGGGAATCTCTTGTAGAATACTTTTAGCATAATGGGCTTTTAAGAGACATTGTTTGGCTACTTCTTTAATGCCTTCTTTGCCCATAGTACTTAAATATATGGTGGCAGCTAAAGCACATAGGGCTTGGTTAGAACAAATATTGGAGGAAGCCTTTTCCCTGCGAATATGTTGCTCCCTGGCCTGTAAAGTTAAGACAAAACCGGTATTGTCTCTGCGGTCCTGGGCAATACCCACTATCCTACCCGGCATCCGGCGTACATATTTTTCTTTGGTAGCCATAAAACCTAAAAAGGGTCCGCCAAAGCTTATAGGAAGGCCCAAAGATTGCCCTTCACCCACAACTATATCAACACCTAGATTGCCTGGTGCTTCTAAAAGTCCTAAAAGAATGGGATCCACACAAAGAATCACTAAGGCCTTATTATTTTGGGCTAATTCCACTATTTTTTTGAGACTTTCTATTCCACCGAGAAAGTTAGGATTTTGAATTATTACAGCAGCTATATCAGAGGATAACAAATTTTCTAATTCCCTTAAATCAGTTAGGCCTTCACTGTAAGGAACCTCAACCAATTCGATGTCTCGCGCCCAAGCATAAGTTTTGGCAACTGCACGATACTCAGGATGAACAGTAGAACTAATTAGGACTTTATTCTTTCTAGTTTGAGCGGTTGCCATCATTAAAGCTTCTGCTAATGCCGTTGCTCCATCATACATGGAAGCATTGGCTACATCCATACCTGTTAATTCACAAATAGCACTCTGAAATTCAAAAATAGCCTGTAAAGTGCCCTGGCTTATTTCTGGTTGATAAGGAGTATAGGCAGTATAAAATTCTGATCTTATTAGCAGGTGGTCGATAAGAGATGGCCAAAAATGTTCATAAGCACCGGCACCTAAAAATGAAATATATTCATCACAATGAGCATTTTCTTGGCTGATTGCCGTAACTTCTTTTCTTAAAGACATTTCGTCTAAGCCTGGGGATAGTTGTAGTTTGTTATTTAATCTAACCTCCGAGGAGATATCTGAAAATAACTCCTCAGTATCTGAAATGCCTATTTTTGAGAGCATTTCCTTTATATCTGCTTTGGTATGGGGAGTAAATTTCATATTTATTCCTCCTCAACAGTCTTTTGATACTCACTTGCATCTAAAAGATCTTCTTCGCCTCCCGTAATCTCCATTTCCCAAATCCACCCTTCACCATATGGGTCTTGGTTAACTAATTCCGGACTATCTAATAAATTTTCATTTACAGCTACAACTTTACCACTTAGAGGTGAAAAAATATCAGAAACTGCTTTCACTGATTCAACTACACCTACTGTATCACCTGCTTCTAATTCTGTTCCAATTTCCGGTAATTCGACATAAACTACATCCCCTAAAGCTTCTTGTGCGTATTGGGTGATCCCAATTCTTTTTGTTTCAAAGTTAACCCATTCATGTTCTTTACTGTACTTCAAATTCTTTGGATACATAATTAAATTCCTCCTTTTATCTTGAATAAAATGGCAACTTGACTATTGTAGCTTGACAGGGCTTATTCCTAATCATTATAGATATTGTATTACCTATCTGAGATTCTTCAGCCTTAATTAAAGCCATGCCAAGATTTTTACCTAAAGTAGGACTAAAAGAACCAGAAGTAATAACCCCAATTTCTTCACCATCTTTATGAATTAAATAACCTTCACGAGGTATCCCTCTGTCCACCATTTCGATACCCACTCGCATACGTTTTAATCCTTCTGTTTTTTGACGTAAAAGAGCTTCTTTGCCAATATAATCAATATCCGATTTTAAATCAACAAAAATACCTAAACCTGCTTCTAATGGGGTAATATCAGGTCCTAATTCATGTCCGTACAGGGGTAAACCGGCTTCAAACCGAAGAGTATCCCTGGCTCCTAGACCAATAGGTGCCAACCCCAATTCTTCCCCTTTAGATAATAGCTCCTGCCATAGATGAACTACTTCACCAGCTTTAAGATAGATTTCAAAGCCATCTTCACCAGTATATCCAGTTCGTGACACAACACACTGTGAACCTGCTACTTTACCTTCGAGGAAGCGGAAGAATTTAATACTTGATAAGTCAAGAGAAGTTAAAAGTTGAAGGATTTCCTGAGCTTTGGGTCCTTGTAATGCTAATTGAGCAGTATCTGAGGAAATATTAATAAGCTCAACATTTTCATTTGCCTTTTGTTCATTAATCCATTGCCAATCCTTTTCCGTATTGGAAGCATTGACTACTAACCAATAATATTCTTCGTTAAAACAATAGACTAATAAATCATCAATAGTGCCACCATTTTCATAACAGATGGGTGAATAAATTATTTTCCCCGGCTCTATTTTATCCATATTATTAGTAATGATTTTTTGGATAAAATTTTTTGCCTCAGGACCCTTGACCAAAATTTCTCCCATATGAGAAACATCAAAAAGTCCTGCCTTTTGCCGAACAGTATTATGTTCTTCTATTATACCCTTATACTGTACTGGCATTTCAAAACCACCAAACTCAACAATCTTACCACCACATTTTACATGTTCTTGATATAGTGGTGTTCTTTTTAATGACATTTGATCACCTCCGGCATATTTTTAAGTTAAGTTATTAATAATTATTTACCTTTTGAGACATAAAAAAACATGGCAAGGAGAAAAAACATTGCCATGATTCTCTGTCCAGAAACCTGAGAGATTTTACCCCTTGGGTGCTCTAATGAGCTCTCCAGAGATCCGTCCGGATGTGGTACTGGACCTGAGAGTTTCCAATTTCTTTGGCAAAAGAAATTGTTGCTCCTACGGTGTCTAATTAAAGACTCTCCCCCATCCTTCATACGGCATATTAACTTGAAATACAATAATGCTTTTTGCTTCTATAAACATATATTCGCATCTTTCTAGAAAATTCCTGCAAAAAAAACCGCCTTTAATTTGCCTATTGAAAAAAATTATTTATATCTTCGATAAAATATCTGTTAGTTCTTCACAACCACATTCCACTGGTTTATAACAATAACGTTTATGATTGTTCATATCCACTGTAATAACTCGCATAATTATTCCTTTATCAACTAAATCTTCTATAATAGTACGGCACTGTCCTTCATGGAGCTTGGTTTCTGCAGTGATTCTTCCAATACAACTGGCTTGACCATTATATTTCTTCCACAAACGACATACAGCCTCCAATACTTTTCTGCTTTCACCCTGTTCCATTTTTTTCACCTCATTATCTTAAAATTATTACTACTGCTATAATAATAAACTTTAGCTAATTAGTAAAGATTTTCACTTGAAAAAATACATTATACATTACAAGAAATACGTGCATTTTCAATTTTTAAATAGCATACTTCCGTCTATATTCCTTGACACCTTGCCAAATGGCAAAGTATATATATTCCTGGTATTATAAAGGCATTTACCAATACCTAAAGTAAAACCGGTAGGTAACCACTACCGGTTTTACATATTATTTTAAGACACTTATACAGCGGCTACAAAGGGAAGGATGTTCTACATCTTGCCCCACATCTTCAGTATAAGTCCAACAACGCTCACATTTTTCCCCGGGTGCCTGAACAACCTTAACACCTAGACCTTTCAAGTCTTCTGATTGATACACGCCTTCAATTTCCCCTACAGAATTTACAGAGTTCAGCACTACTTTGGAAGTAATAAATATCCCTGCTAAATCCTTTTCAACTTGTTTTAAAGGTGTATACCAATTTTCTTCTGCATAAAGTTCTACACTAGCATTTAAAGAATGACCAATAACCTTATTTTTTCTAGCTTCTTCTAGTTGTTTAGTAACTACTTCTCTAACTGATAAAATTTTATCCCATTTGGCTTCCAGTTCCGGATTCAAATACTCCGCTGAATATTGGGGCCAACCTGCTAACTGCACACTAACTTCTTTGTTAGTTTGAGGCAAATGACCCCAAACTTCTTCTGTAGTGAAGGCTAAAATAGGTGTAAGCATTTTCACTAACGCTGTGCATATTTCATAAATAACTGTTTGGGCTGCACGACGCTCTATTGAATTAGCCTTGGAAGTATAAAGTCGATCTTTCACTACATCAAGATAAAATGCACTCATATCTACTGTGCAAAAATTATGAATAGCATGATATACAACATGGAATTCATAGTCTTCATAGGCTTTGGTAACACGAATAATTAATTTAGCAAGTTTTAATAGTGCCCACTTATCTAGCTCTGTTAATTCTTGATAATTAACTCGGTCATTATTATATTCAAAATCATAAAGGGTGCCTAACATATAGCGGAAAGTATTGCGTATTTTTCGGTACGTTTCTGTCACTTGCTTTAAGATACCCGGTGATACTGCTACATCAGTACGATAATCGGCAGAAGCCACCCATAACCTTAAAATATCTGCACCCATACTTTCAATAACCTCATGTGGGTCAACACCGTTACCAAGTGATTTTGACATTTTTCGTCCCTTTTCATCAACTAAGAATCCATGGGTCAAAACAGCTTTATAAGGTGCTTTTCCAGTAGTTGCTACCGATGTAGATAAGCTTGAGTTAAACCAACCCCGATGTTGGTCACTTCCTTCAAGATATAAATCAGCAGGCCAAGTTAGATCATCCCTAGTAGTCAATACTGCTTTATGACTAGAACCAGAATCAAACCAGACATCCATTATATCAGTCTCTTTACGAAACTTTTTACTACCGCACTCTGGACAGGTTAAACCATCTGGAATTAATTCATCCGCCTCTTTGGCAAACCAGATATTTGAACCATGTTCTCTAAATAATTCCTGGATATGGGTAATTGTAGCATCATTAATAATTTCCTTGTTACAATCTTCACAGTAGAAGATAGGAATAGGCACACCCCAAGTCCGTTGTCTGGAAATACACCAGTCACCCCGATCAGCCACCATATTGTAAATCCTATCTCTACCCCAGCTTGGAATAAATTGAACTTGATCAATTGCTTCTAAAGTATCTTTTCTAAAGCCATCAATAGAAGCAAACCATTGTTCTGTAGCTCTAAACATGGTGGGGTTTTTGCATCTCCAGCAATGGGGATATTGGTGACTAATAAAGCTCAATTTCATAAGTAAGCCTAATTTATCTAATTCCTCGACAATCATTTTATTGGCCGCATCTACTTTAATACCTGCAAACTGACCTGCTTCTTCAGTAAAAGTACCTGCATTATCTACCGGTGAAATAACGTCCAAATTATAGATTTTACCTACCATAAAGTCTTCTACACCATGTCCGGGAGCAGTGTGCACACAACCGGTACCTTGATCTAAAGTAACGTGTTCACCTAATATTACTAAGGAATCACGGTCCATAAAAGGATGGCGGCATACAACCCGTTCTAGATCACTACCCTTAAATTCTTGAACTACTTCATATTCCCCTGTTCCGCCTGTTGCTTCTAATACAGATTTAACCAATTCCTTGGCCATTATCAGTTTTTCGTCGCCCACTTTTATAAGCTGGTAATCAAATTCGGGATGTAGAGTAATAGCAACGTTAGCAGGTAATGTCCAAGGAGTAGTTGTCCAAATGACTACAAAAGTGTTTTCCTCAGGGAATTTACTATTTGCATCCAATACCGGAAATTTAACATAAATTGAAGGCGATTTTTTGTCTTGGTATTCGATCTCCGCTTCCGCCAGGGCAGTTTCACAATGAGCGCACCAATGAACAGGTTTTAACCCTTTATAGATAAAACCTTTTTTTGCCATTTCACCAAAAACTCCGATTTGCTCAGCTTCAAATTCCGGTTTTAAAGTTAGATAGGGATCGTCCCAATCTCCCCTAACCCCTAGACGTTTAAATTGTTCTCTTTGAACGCCTACATACTTTAAGGCATATTCCTCACAAAGTTTACGGAATTTAACTTTATCGATTTCATGCCGGTTTAAGCCTAAAGCTTTAATAGCTTGTAGTTCAATTGGTAAACCATGAGTATCCCAACCAGGAACATATGGTGAATCATACCCATTTTGGGTACGATATTTAACAATGATATCTTTCAAGATTTTGTTTAAAGTATGACCTAAATGAATATCACCATTGGCATAAGGTGGTCCATCGTGTAAAACGAACTTGGGTTTTCCAGAGTTTTTCTCTTGGACCTTTTCATAAATACTGATATCTTCCCAGAACTTTAAAATTTCCGGTTCTTTAGAGGGTAGATTCCCTCGCATCGGAAAATCTGTTTTAGGTAAATTTAAAGTTTTACCATAATCAATTTTCTCCATTATTTTCACCTCATCATTTTCGTTTTTACGTTTATGCGTGGGCGCGTGAGCACGAAAGTTATACGGAACGGTGGGAGCACCGTTCCTTACAAGCCAAAAATATCGACTATCGAATATAGTCCATCGACTAACCCCAAATTGACTAGTCACCAGTCACTAATCACTAGTCACTAAAAACAAAAAACCCTCATCCCAGAAGGGACGAGAGTTTGCTTCCCGCGGTACCACCCTAATAATGGGATAATACTTCCCATCACTTAAAGTCTTTAACGCAGACTAAACGAATAGCACTACTAGATTTCGCACTACTAACTCCCGGATGATTTTCCTTAAATCCTTAGTGCCCGGCTCCCACCCTTTCCGAACTCGCTGAAACGTCAAGATTAAAGTACTCTTCCGTTCATAGTTTTTAGAAATTTATATAATAAAATAATAGTAAAACAGATATTGAAAAATGTCAACTTACCTGCTCAACTGTTTGTTTTAGTAGCAATAATAACCTTGGTAAAACATTATTTATTGTTTCTGTGTCTAAACTAACTTGATCCTGTTCTCCTAAAATTATACGAATAGCCAAAGTTGATAAACCCTTAGCTTTAAGTGTGGAAAACAATTCTCCATTAGTAAAATCCCTACATGCTAAATCATCAGTAAATTCATGTTCTTGTGTATCATCAAAGATATTTCCTACAAAAATTCTTAAAGGTCTTTCCCCAAACTCATCAGTTGAATCATTCAAAAATCTATCTACTAACTCCTGGCAACTTCCGGAAGGATAGTCGTTAATTAGTATATCCCCTTCTTTGAGATGTGTGCCTAAAGAATTACCTAATCCAATAGAAATAATATTCTTAATAGGTTTATCAATTAATAATAAATCTAACAAGGCCGGAAGTTCTTTTCTGTTATATTCTTCCACCAATAAGAGTTCTTTAGTATAAAACTTACCAGTATGCCAGGAAAATTTATCACTTGTATGAACATTGAGTTCGGATAAAGCATCCTTTATGTACTCACTGATTATATCATAATCAGATAAAATTAATGTTTTCATTCAAATGCTCCTTTAATGCTAAACTATTGTTTAACTATTATTTGGCTATTGATTAACTATTGTTCAACTATTGTTATAGATACTTACTAATAATATTCATAAAGGTCCCTTTTGACAAGCCTTCTATTAATAAAGTTTTATTTCGACTTGTTAAACCGGCAACAATTTGTACCTGACTCTTGGGCAAATCACAAATTTGTGCAAAAAAATTTTGACAGGCTAAATTTGCCGCACCATCCACAGGAGGTGAGGTTAATCTTACTTTTATAGCATTTCCCTGGACGCCTTTAATTTCATTTTTGCTTGCTCTAGGCTGTACTTTAATTTTTATCAATAAACCGTTGTCATTCTCCTTCAGTTCGATCAATTATTTCACCTGCTTCAGATGATCCGTATACATTTTTCCTTTCATCAACTAATTCCAATTGGGCTAGTAAAAAAGCTTTAAACTGCGCTTTAAATTGTTGCACAGTCTTTTGCATATCTTTATATTCGTTTTTTAACTCAACTATTTTTTCCTTAGCATCGGAAATTATCCTGTCACCTTTTTGCTGAGCATTACGAATAATTAATTCGGCTTCTTTCTCCGCATTTTTCTTTACTTCCTCTGCAGTTTGTTGGGCAAGAATCATCGTATTGTGTAAAGTATCCTCCAGATCTCTATATCTGGCGATATTCTCTTGAAAGCTTTCAATCTGATCTTTAAGATTAAGATTATCTTTATACAGATGCTCATAGTCCTTAATTACTTCATCAAGAAACTCATCAACCTCATCTGCATCATAACCCCGTAGAGCTCTTCTAAATTCCTTATTATGAATATCTAAAGGTGTTAGCAAATGTATCAACTCCTTTTATTTAGTGGCTAGTGACTGATAGCTGGTGACTAGTTAAGTCATATAAGTTAGACAAATCTAACAACTAGCAACTAGCAACTAGCAACTAATTTTACTCATACCTATTTATTGCGACTTTTAAACGACCTTTTTTGGTTTCGCCACTTATTTTAGCGAGCTTTATCCTTCCCTTGCCCCGCAAAGAAATAACATCTTTTTCTTTACATTGATAATCATTTTCTAAAATAGGCTGCCAATTAACTTTAACCTTTCCACCAGTGATAAAACTAGTTACTTTTCCCCGAGAAATACCAAAACCGTGAGCAACTATGGTATCTAAGCGTAACGAGGAGACTGTTGTATTAATAACTTTCTCTGATTGTACAGCCGGATTCCACTCACCTGGTTCCATTATCTGGGCTTTTAAAGAAACACCCTTAACTTTTAAAGAATCCGAAACCATAAATTGAGCAAGATCACGACTTAAAACTACTACAAAACCATCTTCAATAGGGAATAAATCTCCGACTTTTTCCCGTTTGATACCTTGACCTAATAAAGCACCTAAAAAATCACGATGACTGCAATTTATATAATCTAAATTTCCCTGGAATTTGGCTAGACAAATTTGAGCCATGGCTAATTCAGGGACTAAATAATCCTGACAAAGAACAATCCTTTGTCTTTCTGCATTATCCACGCCTCCAAAACTTTTATAGTTAATTCCTGGCTGTGTTTTTAGAAAATCCAATGCACATTTTTTTAGGTATGGATCAACAAAATCCGTTACTTGTTCACTATGCCGTCGTAAAACAATTTCTACCTTATCCTCAACTTTTGCTAAAAAACCCTTAGCTTCTGTTGTTAATTTCAACATATATTAACCTCTAAAGGATACGTACTAATAAATCGATTACAATAGATTTCAATAGCTGCAAAAAAAGTAGAGCTATAATTGGGCTGAAGTCTATAGCAACACCTCTCATTGGAATAAGCCTACGAGCGGGTGCTAAAATTAATTCCGTAACCTCATAGATAAATCTAAATATGGGATTATACGGATCGTGCCTTACCCAGGAAAGAATTACTCTAATAATAATTAACCAATACATTACATCAAAAATTATGTCAACTAAATCAATAATAAAATACATTAAAACACCTCTTTATTCTAAACCCAATTGTTTAGACTTAAGATAGGCAGCTTCCACTGCATCCATGACTGCAGCTCTTAAGCCTCTGTTTTCCAAAACATTAATAGCTTTAATTGTCGTACCACCTGGTGATGTTACCATATCTTTTAACTCACCAGGATGCAAGCCCGTGTTTAAAACCATAAGTCCGGAACCTAAAACTGTCTGAGCTGCTAAAAGGTATGCTGTCTTACGAGGTAAACCAACTTGAACGCCACCATCAGCTAAGGCCTCAATAAACTGAAAAACATAGGCAGGACCACTACCACTTAAACCAGTAACGGCATCAATTAATTTTTCATCTATAACTACTGTTTCCCCCACTGCTTTAAAAATTTCCTCTGCCTGAGCCAAATGATTATTTGTAGCGAAATTACCTTTACATAACGCCGTCATTCCTGCGCCTACTAAGGCTGGTGTATTCGGCATAACTCTTATTATTGGTATCTGTTCTAAATTATTTTCTAAAAAAGTAATAGTAATTCCGGCAGCAATTGAAATTACTAATTGATTTTCACGAGGTTTGTTTTTTAGATTTGTTAAGACATCTTTCATAAACTGGGGTTTTATAGCCAACACAATTATATCAGCTTTTTGACAAACTTCATCATTATCTGTTGTGATTGTTATCGTGAATTTCTCCTTAATCTGGTCAAGTCTCATTTTACTAATATCGGATGCAATAATTTGCGAGGTATCGTAAAGCCCTGCTTTTATTACACCAGAAATTATAGCTTCCGCCATTGCCCCTGCACCGATAAAACCTATTTTTTTTCTTAACAAAACCTATAAATCCCCTTTCCTGCCATACTTAGAAACCCAAGCAAAGACGTCCTCTTGATCATAATTTTCTCCATCTTTTATTTCTCCACCGATATCAATATTTGGCGGAACGACCAGTATTATACCTTGCCCGATTTTTTGCATAGTACCACCTATAGCATATGCAGTCCCACCAATAAAGTCGATTAATCTTTTGCCTAGTTCAAAATCAGCATTTTCTAAATTGATAATAACCGCTTTTTTATTTTTTAGGTTATCAGCTATGTTTTGAGCCTCGTTAAAATCCTCTGGTTCAAATACTACTACTTTAGGATTTTCCCTCGATGGATTGTGTAAGGCAACTAGTTGACCCCTTCTTTTTGGACTATCTTCAGGTGTTTGAGTTTCTCTAAACTGATTCTCAGTATCCTCGAATTCTTCTTCCCTATCTATAAAACCCATAATATCTAAGAATTTATCCACCATTCGCATTAATTATCTCCCCTTTACTAATTTCTTGGACCAAAAATAGCACTCCCTATTCTAACCATATTAGCTCCTTCTTCAATGGCCACTTGAAAGTCGTTAGTCATACCCATGGAAAGATATTTCATTTCCACATTTGATATTTTAATATTATCCTTGATGTGGTTAAAAAGTTTAAACATTTCTTTAAACACTGGTCTAACTTCTTCGGGGTTTTCCACTTCCGGAGCAATAGTCATAAGACCCTTTATTTTTATCCAAGGTAGTTGAGAAACTTGTTGAATAAAGGGGATTACCTCATGAACATCAAGGCCAAATTTGGTTTGTTCTTGAGCCGGGTTAACCTGAACTAAACATTCCATTGGATAATTCAATTTCTCCATCCGTTTATTTATTTCTTCCGCCAAACCATAGTTTTCCAATGAATGAACCAATGTAACTTTATCAGTAATATATTTGACTTTATTACGTTGTAAATGACCTATTAAGTGCCATTTAACTTTCGGCGATAAAAGCGGATACTTATCTCGTAACTCCTGAACCCTATTCTCACCTAAAACAAAATGGTCTTCCTGTATTACTTGGTTAATTTCCTCAATGTTTCTATTTTTAGTGACAGCAATTAAGGTAACCTCCCGTTTTGGATTAGCACTTCTAAATAGGGAAGCATCAATTTCTGCTTTGATTTTTTTCAAATTTGTAACGATATCCAATGAATAAATACCTCCTATATGAGGGGCTACGCCCCGAAACTACAGTAACTACAGAAGCTACAGTTTTACAGAAAAGAATATTTAGACTAATATTCCATTCACTACGTTCGTTAGATTAAGATTTCGCTCCGCTAGACTTACTTGCATAATTCACTTTTATTAACCACAGATAAACACGGATTACATGCCAATCTAGTGGGTCATTTAGTCACTAGCCACTACTTAACGAAGATGTTGTCCTTCTTTAACCAAACCGGGATTTAAAACAACTTCTGTAAATTGTTCTAACCCGTCAACTAATATATTTTCACCGTCTTCGGAAATTATTTCTACCTGTTGCCAAAAGACAAAGCCTTTTCTTATCCAGTATACCCCTAATTCTTCATTATCTTTTGTAACAATAGCTTTTTGTGGTAATACTACCCCCGATTTTTTTTCCAAAACTATTTCTACCTTTTGTTTTCGTTGATTTAATAAGCTATACCATGTTTCAGGAAGTTCTAAAAGAACTTGTGCATTATTTTGTACACCTTTTAAATCAACAATAGTTCCTCTTACTTCTCTATTTAAATCCGGGAAATAGAGGGTAAGTTGTCCACCTTTTTGCAAGGGTTTTTCAAATATATTCAGTGGAAACTCTAAATAAAGCTGTATCCCCTTTAAATTGTTTACAATTTTACAGAACCTTTTACCTTTTTCTACCATGTCTTGTTTGGTGTTGTCAATATAATTAATATTTAATTCCTCTAGTTTATCTTTATCTAAGGATTGTAACTCATTGGGACGAAAAATTTCTTCTAAACCATCAGATACATAGGAAACTACCCCGGCAATAGGAGCAGAAACGGTTATAGAATTACCACTTTGTAAAGCAGTCCCCGTACTACCTTCAACTTGAAAAACAGGCATTTCAAATCCGACTCTCTCACCTGCTTGGACCTTATTAATTACCCGGCCCGTCACCGGTGCACTAATTGTTACTTCATCGCGAATAAGAAAAGCCGTAACAGGATGTTTTTTTGCTACAACAATATTTTCGACCACTAAGGTATCAACTAAATGACCTAAAATCAAACTATATAAAGAACTACCAATAAACCAAATAACGACAAAAAGAAATATAATCCGATAAAATAATAACAATTTCTTACTTTGCCTTTTTCTGGATTTTACTCTATAAACTTCTGCCATTATTTTCACACCTTGGTAATACTATGTTATACCCATATTTTTTCGACAATTATTAATAGAAATCCTTCAAAAAAAACCTGCCGAGGCAGGTTTTTTAAATTGATAGGCTATTATGGGTAAGTACAATGAATTATTCTCTTATTAAGTTATTGCTAAGCCCAAGATTACTTCGTCGCTATCGCTCCTCGTAATAACGCTTTGGCGCATCCTTTCGTAGACGCGCAATGCGCGCCCCTACTAGCCACTATTCACCAGTCACTAGCCACTAATAAACCCACAAATATCCCGTGTTAAAGAAGTAGTTGTACCACTACCACCTAAATCAGGTGTAAGTCTTTCTTTTTGAGTTAAGATCCAAAGAATGGCCTTATTAATAGCTTCTGCCGCTGCATTTTCATTCAGGTATTCAAGCATAAGTACGGCAGATTGCAAAAGGGCTAAGGGGTTTGCTTTATTTTGCCCGGCTATGTCTAAAGCACTACCATGTACTGCTTCGAAAACTCCACAGCCATCTCCTAAATTGGCTCCCGGAACAAGTCCCAGTCCCCCTACTAAGCCTGCACATAAATCAGAAATGATATCACCATAAAGATTGGGTAAAACTAACACGTCAAAATATTGAGGTCTTTGCACCAATTGCATGGAAAGATTATCAATAATGATTTCCTCATAGTCAATTTCCGGAAAGTGTTCTCTTACCTCCCTGATACTCTCTAAAAACAGCCCATCAGTCATTTTGAGAATATTAGCTTTGTGAACCGCAGTTACTTTTTTCCGTTTATTTTTGAGGGCATACTCAAAGGCGAATAAACCAATCTTACGAGAAGCTTCTCTGGTAATTGTTTTAATGGCTTCAGCTCGGTTATTATCAACTTTTCTCTCTATCCCAGCATAAAGGTCTTCCGTGTTTTCCCGGACTACCACCAGATCAACATTTGTAAAAGGTGTATCAATCCCAGGTAAGTTTTTTATAGGCCGCAAATTGGCATATAACCCCAATTCCTTCCGGAGAGCCACATTAATACTCCTAAAGCCGGTACCTATAGGTGTTGTAACAGGCCCTTTTAAAGCCACTTTATTTTTTAAAACAGATTCTATCACAGCATCGGGTAGAGGGTTATCGCAACTTTTTAGAGCTCTATCCCCTGCTTCTTGAATATCCCAATTAATCTTTACTCCGGTATGATCAATTATTTCCTTGACCGCAAATGATACCTCCGGGCCTATGCCATCCCCGGGTATCAATGTAATATTATGCATTTTTATCCCCCTGACGATTTTTCGTGTAATTTAAAAGGCCACCGGCGAGAAGAATATTAGCCTGTCTGCTGGTAAAATCGGCCCGAACATTAATTATTTTATCGGCAACTTTTATTTGCCAAGTCTTTTTTAAACTTTCTAGGGCAGCTTTTACTTCTGATACTTCTAAATTATTCCCTACTTTTAGCTGTTCATAATCATTAATATCTTCCAAAAATAATGGCATGATACCCATATTAATTAAATTATCAAAATGAATACGGGCAAAAGATTTTGCTAAAACCATTCTCACACCGAGAAATCGAGGTATAAGGGCTGCGTGTTCTCGACTTGAGCCTTGACCATAATTTTCGCCGGCTAAAATTATACCATTATTTACTTTTGTCAAGCGTTTGGTAAAATCTTTATCAATTCCCGAAAAACAATATTTTGCAAGATAAGGTATATTGGAACGATATGGTAAAAGCTTAGCCGTGGAAGGCATAATATCATCCGTAGTAATATTATCACCGAGTTTTAAAACTACCTCACCCGCAATTTCCTCCTCCATTGGAGGGAAAAGGGCAAGAGGAATAATATTAGGACCTCTCACTACTTCAAAATCTCCATGATCTTCGGGAGGTATTAAAAGATTATCATTAATTATAAATTTTTCCGGAAATTTGATCTCGATAGCTTCCCCTAAACTTCTTGGATCTGTTAAAACACCATTTATTGCAGAAATTGCGGCAGTTTCGGGGCTAACCAGGAAAACTCGTGCATCTTTTGTACCACTACGTCCGCAAAAGTTACGGTTATTTGTCCTTAAGGAAATTCCACCGGTTTCCGGCGCCTGCCCCATACCAATACAAGGGCCACAAGTGCTCTCTAGAATCCGGGCACCGGCGTTTATTAAGTCCACCAATCCTCCATTTTCGGCAAGCATTGTCAATACTTGTTTTGAACCGGGGGCAATAGCTAAACTAACATTAGGATGAACACTTTTACCCCGTAAAATATTTGCTACTTTCATTAGATCCTGATAAGAACTATTGGTACAACTTCCAATAATCACTTGATTGACTTCCATACCAGCCAAATCCATAACTTTAACCACATTATCAGGGCTATGGGGCTTAGCAATCAATGGTTCTAACTTATCAAGTTCGATAACTGTTTCCTCATCATAAACGGCACCAGGATCGGCTATAATTTCTTGCCAAGATTCCTCTCGCCCTTGAGCCTTTAGAAATTTTCTAGTTTCAAAATCACTAGGAAAGATGGAAGTAGTAGCCCCAAGCTCCGCCCCCATATTAGTAATAGTTGCTCGTTCAGGAACAGAAAGGCCTAAAATACCTTCTCCTGAATATTCAATGATTTTCCCAACGCCACCTTTGACACTTAATCTTCTTAATAATTCTAAGATAATGTCTTTGGCACTAACCCAAGGGGGAAGTTTTCCTGTAAGTTTTACATTATAAATTTGCGTTTTTTTTAAATAATAAGGTTCTCCAGCCATGCTAACGGCTACATTTAACCCACCGGCTCCAAAGGCCAGTACACCTAAGCCCCCTGCAGTTGGTGTATGACTATCAGAACCCAGTAAAGTTGACCCGGGGACAGCGAATTTTTCCAAAAAAACCTGATGACAAATTCCATTACCAGCTTTAGAAAAATAAATTCCATATTTTTTCGCCACTGTTTGTAGATAGCGATGATCATCAGCATTTTCAAAACCTGTTTGTAAAGTATTATGGTCGATAAATGATGCGGATAATTTTGTTTTGACCCGAGGTAAACCCAAAGCTTCCCATTGTAAATAGGTGAGGGTACCTGTTGAATCCTGGGTTAATGTATAATCAATTTTTACGGATAAATCAGCCTCCCCACCTATACTACCAGGACAAAGATGATTACTTAAAATTTTTTCTACCACATTTTGTGCCATTTAATTTTTTACCCCTTTATTTTTTTGTTCTAAATACTCTTCATAAATATAAACCAACTCTTTATCAAATAAAGGCCTTTTAAGGGAAATGGACGCATGTCTAACCCTTTCTAGCAGTTCTTGGGCAACTTGATCAGATATTTCCATACTGTACTCTCTAAATTTTTGTTTAATAGCGGAAGTACCTGAGTGTTTGCCAATTACTATTTGCCTTTCCAGCCCAATTTCTCTTGGATCAAAAACTTCATAGGTCAAAGGATTTTTCAAAGTGCCATCAGCATGAATGCCAGATTCATGAGCAAACATATTGGTGCCTACAATTGCTTTCCAGGCAGGTAATTGCCTGTTGGAGGCCTGAGAAACATATCTGGACAACTCCAAAAACTGAGTAGTCTTTAAATTCATTTCATATTTAAGTAGATGTTTTAAAGCCATACCTACTTCTTCTAAAGCAGCATTGCCGGCCCTTTCTCCTAAACCATTTACAGTAACCCCCACATGAGTAGCTCCGGCCATAATTCCGGCAATAGCATTCGCTGTTGCCATGCCAAAATCATCATGAGTATGCATTTCTATATCAATATCTACTGCTTCCTTTAAAGCTTTTATTTTTTCAAAGGTATTAATGGGATTTAAGATACCAACGGTATCACAATATCGTAAACGGTCTGCTCCTACACTTTTAGCCGCCCGGGCAAACTCGCAAAGGAAATCAAAATCAGTTCTAGAAGCATCTTCGGCGTTAACAGATACATAAAGACCAAAACTTTTAGCATAATCTGCTGCTGTAATCATATTTTTTAAAACCTCAGCTCTACTAGATTTTAATTTATGATTTATATGAATATCAGAGGTAGAAATAGAAATTGCTACGGCATCAACACCACATTTAATAGATTCCTTTACATCATTAACTACCGCCCGATTCCAAGCCATAATACTAGCATTTAAATTGGAATCTACAATTTCCATGATAGCTTCTTGTTCTTCCCCACCCATAACCGGAATACCTACTTCTAATTGGTCTACACCAAGTTTATCCAACATCTTGGCAATTTGTATTTTTTCTCTCTTAGCGAAAACTACCCCAGCTGTTTGTTCTCCATCCCTCAATGTTGTATCTACAAATATAATTTTTTCACTCATTCTAATCACCTTTTTCTCAAGTATTGTTATTAGTTATAACCTAAATCTAAAGAAATTTTCTTCGCACTATCT
>JBMNUR010000027.1:0-18383 GCA_050946395.1 Peptococcales bacterium | reverse complement strand
TCGGGGCCACGGTCGTGTCGATCGGAACGACGATTCCGGAAGTTCTCGTCTCATCAATTGCTGCAGGGCTTGGCCAGAGCCAGACGGCGTACGGAAATGCGATCGGATCGGTGATCTGCAACACCGCCCTGATCGCCGCGATCACGATCGCGGTGAAACCGGCGGATACCGTGGATACGGGAACGTTCAGAGTTCCGGTGTTCTTCTTCTTCACAGCAGCGGTCTTTTATTCAGTGATCGCCTATACGACCGGTCAGTTTACAAGAGTGGTCGGATCGATTCTTCTTTCCGTATTCGTCGTGTACATGATCCTCACCATACGGAAAGCGGTTGGCGGGAGACTGGTTCTCGATGAAGAAGATGACGGGGAGAAAGCAAAAGAGAATCCTCTCGGAAGGGATATTTTGTTGCTCATCCTCGGCGCGGCGGTGATCGCGGTGGGGGCGGACCTTCTGGTCAAGAACGGAAAGATCATCGCCGAGGGACTTGGAGTTCCTGAATCGGTGATCGCCCTGACCTTCGTGGCGCTGGGAACCTCCTTGCCGGAGCTTGTGACGGCGATCACATCGCTTGCCAAAGGTCATGGAAGCCTCTCGCTTGGAAATATCGTCGGAGCGAACCTCTTCAACCTCGTGCTCGTAAGCGGCCTGGCGGTCACAATCAGGCCTTTCGGCATTCCGACCGAAAAGACGATCGCCGGTCACAACGCATCGCTTCTGGTCGATCTTCCGGTGATGTTCGCTGTCATGATCCTGATGACGCTTCCGGCGCTGCTGAAGAAGCGGCTGTACCGATGGCAGGGAATCATGCTCCTCTGCATCTATGCCGCCTACGTCTCTTTCCAGTTCTTCTTCTGAGTCTACGAAAGATCCCGTTTCTCGAACCGGTACACCACTCCTGCAATCAGGAGGGTCGATATGATTGTGAGCGAGAATGTACTGTGGATAAAAATCAAAAGTCTTTCTCATGACTGTTAAACTGATGGCGAAAGGGTAAGTTAAGACGGTTTCATACTATTGGATCATCTCAGCATCATGGAATTCAGTTTTAGAAAAGTACTCCTCTCTTATGTAAGCTCCATGTCTGAAGGAGATTATAGATAGGTGCTTTTCATTCGTTACTCTCATTCATTTGCACTTGTTCCTTGTTTGCTAAGTTGGGGTATTTTTCCTTTGGCTGAAACTATTCTGCAATGTAGATGCTTGTTCGATTAGGTTCATGACCTGTCGGTCGGCTATCTAATTCCTATCGATTACTTATCCCCATAGACAGCAGTCTGATTATCTTTTCTGCTCGATTTCCTTACTTTTTGTTTGAAGAGTAAAAGATATAGCAACAAATCAAAAAAAAGAATTCTTTACCCGGGTGAAAAATACCAAATAAAATATAATCATGAAGCAACATTGTCGACAGGAGAAAAAAACCTTCTGGCAGTACTTCAGACAAAACTGGGTTTTGTATGTAATGTTGATTCCGGGACTGTTCTTCCTCTTCATCTACAAGTTTCTTCCTCTTTACGGAACTCTCATTGCTTTCAAGGATTACAATATCTTTACGGGAAACAACCCTCTCGATGCTATTGCAAAGAGCCCATGGGTTGGTTTTGAACATTTCAGAAGACTCTTCTCAAGCGACCAGTTCTTCAAAGTCCTGAAGAATACTCTTGTCATCAACGGAATGAAAATTCTTTGGCTGTTTCCGGTTCCGATCATTACTGCAATTCTATTGAACGAAATAAAAGCCAAGACCTATAAAGCCATAACTCAGACCGTTATTTATGTTCCCTATTTCTTCTCTTGGGTTGTCATCTTCGGTATTTTTTATTCACTGTTTGGATCATACGGCATCGTAAACACCATTATTACAAAGACGGGTGGAGAAAGAATAGGCTTCTTTACTGATCCGCAGGTCTTTCGCGGAATGCTGGTCTTCTCGGAGGGTTGGAAGGAAGTTGGCTACAATACAATCATATATCTTGCTACCATCACCGCTATAGATCCCACATTGTATGAAGCTGCAAAGATTGACGGTGCAAACAAATGGTTACAAATCTGGAATATAACGATTCCCGGCATTCTTCCAACCATTGTTCTCATGTTGATTCTCAAAGTGGGCAATATCCTTACGACAGGTTTTGAGCAGGTTCTTGTTTTCTACAATCCTTCCGTCTACGACGTTGCGGATATTATCCAGACCTACGTTTACAGACTCGGCATCGGTCAGATGAACTTCCCATTGTCAACCGCTCTTGGTCTGTTCAATTCCGTTGTTGCTTTGATTCTTATCGTTTCAAGCAATGCTGTTAGCAGAAAGACTCTCAGTAGAAGCATTTGGTGATGAATATGAAGAATAAGGCTATAGCAAGTAAAAAAGTAGGCAAGGATATCAGTGAGAAGACCGTATCTGCAATTGCCTACGTGTATATGTTTCTCTTCAGTCTCCTGGCAATGCTTCCAATTCTTCATGTCGCTAGCAAGGGGGTAAGCAGCGGAGAGTTTGTAACAGCCGGTTTGGTCAGATTCTTTCCGCGAGGTTTCCAGCTTGAAACATTGAAATTCATTATTTTGGGGACAGGCTTCCTCCCTGCAATGAAGAACACCATTCTCATTACAGGCATTGGAACTGCAATCAGTATGGTTACCACCATTCTGACGGCTTATCCACTTTCAAAGCCTGAGTTCCGTGGAAGGAAATTCATTCTCTTTCTCTATGTTTTCAGTATGATTTTCTATGGTGGAATGATTCCTGCGTACATGGTGATGAGGACACTTGGCATCTTGGATTCCATCTGGGCTTGCATTCTTCCTTTTGCAATCATCCAGTTCAACATGTTCATTGTCAAAAATTACTTTGAAGCTCTTCCCAGTGAAATTGAAGAGTCCGCAAAGGTTGACGGAGCAGGTGATTTGAGAATTCTCGTTTCCATCATCCTTCCCATGTCAACACCTGTTATTTCAACAGTAGGTCTTTTGTATGCTATCAATTACTGGAACAACTACTTCCATGCAATGATGTACACAATTTCAGAGAGCATGAGAACTCTTCAGGTTTATCTCTACAATCTGATTAACACCAGCAGTGAAGTCGCCATGAACCTCGCAAGCGGTGATGGAATGACGAATCTCACTTCCGCAGGTTTGGTGGCAGCAGCTGTTTCTATTTCAGTATTACCAATTTTGGTTGCTTACCCGTTTGTTCAGAAATTCCTTGTTAAGGGAATGACAGTAGGCTCGGTCAAGGGCTGATAAATCGTGAGACGTGAAGTCTTAAAAGGAGAACGACATGAAAAAAGTTTTGGCGGTTTTTTTGATCATTCTTATCGCATGTACTCTGTTTGCCAAGGGAGCTTCAGAAGCATCGGCGACAGGCGAAAAGAAAACAGGTACCAAGAACGCTCTTCTTGGTCCAGGCAACGTAACAATCAAGAGTGTTTACCAGAATGTAACGTTTGATCCAAATACGGACCTCATGGCAGGTCTTATTGAAAAGTCAACGGGATACAAGGCTGAGTATTTCACACTCCCCGCGCAGAATGCGGATGAGAAGCTTGCTCTTGAAGTTGCAAGCGGCGTCAACTATGACATCATTCGCTGCTCACGAAGCCAGTTCAACATGCTTCTTGCTTCAAATGCCCTGATGCCTCTCAACGACCTTCTTGATGAATATGGACAGGATATCATCGCTGGTTACACACAGGAGACATGGGACGCTGTTTCAGACAAAAACAAGGTCATCTATGGTATTCCATACAAGTATGCTGCAGACAAGGAAGTTGCTTCATTCATCGTATGCCGTAAAGACCTCATGAAAAAGGCCGGAATCACGGAGATGCCAATCACTCTCGATGAGTTCTACAATACGCTTGTTACTCTCAAGAAGTACTATGGCAACCGGTACATCATCCTCACAGGTCCATATCTTCCCGCAACAGAGAAGAATGAAAACTGGAAATTCCCCAAGGTGATCGCAAGCGCATTCGGAATTTGGGGTGAATGGATGACGGATGAGAACGGCAAGGTCATCTACATGACGGAAGCCAAGGGTTTCAAACCGATGCTTGAGTTCATGAACAAGCTTTACAACGAAGGGCTCCTTGATCCGGATTGGGCGGTTTCAACAAACGACAGCGTAGCTGAGAAGTTCTCTTCAGGAAAAGCGATCATGGCATGTTCTTCAAGAACGGGATGTACGACGATGTCCCCGGCAGTCATCAAGAACGTCGGAATCACATATGACGATCTTTCTTATATCAGCCCGCTCGAAGGTAAAGACGGAACTTGCACATACATGATGACGGAAGCTATCAGCTCAATTTCAGTTATTCCCAAGAGCTGCAAGCATCCTGCAGACGTTATCAACTGGTGCCACCTCAAACTCCAGGATCAGCTTTACCTGAACTTTGGTATCGAGGGAACTCACTTCACGTATGATGCGGATGGCAACATGACACCAAACAATCCTCTGTTTGCTAACGAACGTGGAAACTCATACTGGTACTGCAATGCCATGGATATGGCAAAGTACCAGAAGGATTGGCCCGCAAGAATCAGAAAGTCGGAAGCCCAGTGGCAGTGCTGGAAGGGAACGACAATTGCTACTGTCAACTCAAGAGACCATGTCTTTGTTGACAACCCGTTCAAGTTCATGACAGCTCAGGAGAACTATTCAAAGTTCAATTCAGCTCTCCACACATCGCTCAACGACTTCGTCGTACAGGTTATTTGTGGTTCAAAGACGGTTGATAACATCAACATGCTTGAGAAGGATCTCACTGCAAACAACCTCAACCAGGTTCGCGCGGAGCTTCAAGCGTATCTTGCCGCAAAATAATTTTGTGGGCTTTAACAGGGACCTGCCTTAATAGGGCAGGTCCATTCCGGAATTAAAGGAATCAAAATGGAACGCTTCAACTACTCAAAGGAAATTCAGGTAAAAGGTGAATATGATGTTCTGATATGTGGCGGAGGACCGGGCGGAATCGGTGCTGCAATTTCAAGTGCGGAGAATGGATCCAAAACTATTCTGGTTGAAAAACTGGGTTTCCTCGGAGGTTTGGCTACCGCAGGTCTTGTAAATCCAATGTGTGAATTCGGATATGAAGGAATTCGGGTAACGGGAGGAATCCCTTATAGATTTGCCAATAAGCTTATTAGAGCGGGTGGTGCCATGTTTGAACCGCCAAAAATGAATCTCTCCTTTAATCCCGAAAAATACAAACTCGTTGCTCAAAGAATGATTCTTTCTGCAGGTGTTGAACTTTTGACAAATACTTCCCTTGTTGATTGCATCGTGAAAGATGGAAACATCGTCAGCTGCATCTTCCACAACAGAGATGGCCTCTTTGCGATTAAGGCAAAGTGCTTTGTTGATGCAACCGGTGATGCTTTTCTTGCTTCAATGGCAGGTGTTCCCATGCTTGAGGATACAAGACCGAAACAACCGGGCTCACTATGCTTTAAAATGGCCGGCGTAGATACTCAGTCTCCAAGAATGCACATCATTCATCAGAAGAATAATCATTTTAACCATCAAGCCGTATTCATTCGTGAAGTCCTTGAAAAGTTGGAAGCCGAGGGTAAAGAGGTTCCTCAGTACGGCGGGCCTTGGCTTTGCACAACAATGAACCCGGGTGAAATCACATTGAATTTTACCAGAAGCGCTATGGACTGTACAAAACAGGATAGTTTCACAAAGGCGGAGCAGAAGATGCTGGAAGATGTTTTTATCCTTTCTGAAATGATCAGGAAACATGTTCCAGAATTTAAAGAGGCCTATATTTCTCAGATCGCTACCGTTGCAGGGGCAAGGCAGGGAAGAAGAATTGCAGGTTTGTTTGTAATGACCGGCGAAGATTACATCAAGGGAACACGGTTTGAAGATTCCATTGCAAGAGCTTGTCATCCTGTCGATGTACATCTTCCAAACAACCAGGGACAGAGTCTCACATTCCCGGAAAGAGCCGCTTTTATTCCTTACAGATGTCTAGTTTCCAATGCTATTGACAACCTGCTCATGGCAGGTCGTGCAATTTCCGTAGATGAAGATACTTTTGCAGCCGTCAGAGTCCAGGCTCCTTGCATGGAAATCGGTCAGGCCGCAGGTGTCGCAGCTTCATTGGCAGTGAAGGAGAATACCACTGTTCAGAACATTGATGTAACAAAACTCGTTGAGATCGTGAAATCTTACGGCTCATTTGTGTGAGTCGCCTTAATCCCGATACTTACACAGGTCCCGACATGTTCTTTTGAATGAATTTCAAAGATTGTATCGGGGCCGTTGAATACCTCAAGTCGTTTCTTGGTGTTCTTGAGCCCGTATCCGTGTTTGGGTTCTTCATTACCGTCTTTGAGAATGGTTGACAGTGTATCCTGAGGAATGCCCTTTCCGTTGTCTTCTATTTCAATAAACAATCTTTCATTGTCAATCCATGACCTTATTTTGAGCTCAAGATCGGGTTTCGCACAGCCAAGAATTCCGTGAATGAGCGAGTTCTCCAGAATAGGCTGGAGAATGAATCTTGGTACTCTGCAGTCAATTGTGTTATCTGCGACATCAATGACAAGACTGAACTGTGTTGAAGAGCGTTTCTTGATTATTTCCACATACGTTTCCGCCAGTTCCAGCTCATCGGACATTGGGACGATACCGGATTTCTTGCTGATGCTCATTCTCAGATATTTAGACAGCGCAGTGATTGTTTCAACAGCATCGTCCTTTTTTCCATCTGCAATCATCCACCTGATGATGTCTAATGAATTGTAAAGAAAATGAGGCTTTATCTGTTCTTGAAGAGCCTGCATCTGATAATTGGAGAGTTCAAGCTTTTGCTTGTATCGGGCTTCCATGCTTTCCAGCAAGGCTTTGTTCATCTGTCTGATGTTGAAAGCAACAGAAACGGCAATGATCAATGCGACAAACATGATTACCGAAACAAGCAAAGGAATTATTGTGAACGGGGTTCCAAGGTTGATGACGGAGCCATAGGATTTGATAACCACATACCAGTCAATGTCATTCAGTTTGCAGAAAGAAAGAACTTGGTCTGAATAGACCTTGCTTCCGGAGTCGGAAGACAGCAGCATTTCTAGTTCATTTGCTTCAAGCAGTCGTGTCGAGCCGTTTCCTGCAAGAACTTCTCCGTAGCTATCCACCAGAAGAATCTCATTCTTCTGTGAGATTTCTCCAAAAGCGTCGATAATGCTTTTGACCGGGTAGTAGAGTACCACGGAACCGGCAATGGTACTGTAATCATCCATCCTGTTCATGGTGAACAGGCATCCGATCATCGATGCTTTCTTTTCAAGACCATATCTGATCTCATGAGGTTTTATCCAACTGATTCCAACCTGTCCGTAAAAATCGGAGAGGCCTGATTCCTTTTTCATTGAAGACAGTGGAAAGAAGAGATCTTGCTGAGAACTGTATACTTTTGAATCAGGAACGAAGATTCTTGGCACAAAAGGTGACAGATCCTTTGAATTGACCTGTTTCGAGATTGCCGCATACTCTTCATACTCGGAGATGGAGCTGCCTGATAGGTACGGGTAGATGGCTGTCATCAGATTGACTGCTTCTATTGCCTGTCTTGAAAATCTGTAGTTGAGGTTGTCTGCAGTGGCTTTTGTCAGAGACAGCTGACGTTCTGAAATTTCTTTCCTTATCCAGCGGTTGGAGGAGAATGTTGTGATGACGGAAAGAATAAGAAAAAGTCCAAGAAGAATTAGAACAATCCATTTTATATTCTTGAAAAAGAGGCCTTTATAGGTATTCTGCGATGGATTAGTTTTTGTTTTGTGATTCACACACGGAGTTCCTGTATTCACTTGGAGTCAGACCTGTTGTCTGTTTGAACAAGCGTGAGAAATAACTTGTTGATAGGTATCCTACATAGTAACAAACTTCTTCAACGGTGTAGGTGACGTCCTTGAGCATATCTTTTGCTTTCTGCAGTCTCGTCTGAGTTATGAATTGGTTGATGGTCATCCCCGTAACCTGTTTAAAAAGTACACAAAGGTAAGCAGGGGAGAGCTTTACATTATCTGCAAGGGAAGTCACGGAGATAGGATCCATAAAGTGATCGTTTATTGTTGACACTATCGTAGATATTACAGCGTTGCTTTCCGGCTTCTTTGTTACGCTGTACCTGTCAGAAGCTTCCATGAGAGATGAAAGAATGAATTCAAATTGTGAATACATGTCTTTGCATTTCATGAAGTTTCCAAGAAGTACTTCTACAGATTTGTAAGAACCTCTGTTTTCCGCAGGGACATCCTGAAGAATTTGTGTAGGCAGAAGCAGGACGTGATAGAGAAAATTATTTCTGTCATCGTAAGGCATCTCTGAACAGATTTCAAAAGCAGCTTTTGTTGCTTCTGATATTTTATCAGGATCCCCGTCGATAATTGCCCCAAGAACTCTTGTTGCTGTTTTCTCTTCCAACTGTTGCTTTGCAAGGATGGAAATATTCCGGTCAACCTGTTTCTCAAGTCTTTTGATTCTGCTCTGCTGCTGCTTGAATTCAACAACCCGCTCAATTGCTGTATCCAATTCATCAAAATCAATGGATTTGAAGATGAAATCAGTGGCATTAAGCTTTAGAGCCTCTAGGAGATATTTTGCATCTGTGTAACCGCTGACAAAAATAAATTTGATATTAGGATTGATTTTCCTAGCCTTGGATGCAAGTTCAAGTCCGTTCATCTCAGGCATTACAACATCAGAAATGACCAGATCTATTTCGTTTTGTGATAAAAAGTCGTAAGCAAGTTTGCCGTTTTCAAAAGAATTGACCACAATGATGCTATATTTTGCCCAATGATAGTGCTCTTTTAAACCTTCGCGGACAATCTTTTCATCGTCAACAATAATAGCCTTAATCATTTTATGATTTTATTCCATAGATAGAATAGCACCATCCTCTGCCAAAGTCTTTCTTATTCTTTCCGTTTCAGCGTCTTTTGGAAGAGTATTTTCTTTTATGCATTGTGAAACGGCTGTACCCGCAGCCTGTCCCATTGCCATGCAGGTTGGCATGACTCTGGTTGATCCTATTACTCTTGCATCCGTTGATATGCACCTCCCGGCAAAGAGAAGATTGTCATAGTTTTTGCTCACCAGGCATCCAAAAGGAATTCCAAATGGTTTATCAATGGTCTTGAATTCTGTTTTGAGACTATCTCCACTGTGAATATCAATTTTATAGCCGGAGAGGGCGATTGTATCTTCCGGAACCAAGCCCTGGAAAGCCTGATCAATTTCAAGACGCTTTTGTCCTGCAAATCTTCTTGTCTCTCTGACTCCCAGATTTGGACAGATAGAAGAAATGAAACACTTTTCAAAACCTGCAACGTGTTTTCTCAGCATTTCTGTAAGCTTTCCGGCTTGTATTTGGCCTTCCAGCTCTGCATTTGTAAGGGACCAAATGTCTGTTGCATCTGTATTGAGAAGGCGTGTGCTGTTTACATAGACTTCATTTGTGTTTGGAGAGCCGATGAAAATGAGGTTTTCTCGTTTTACAGGAAGTTCTCCTGTTTCTCTCAGCTTATTGCAGGTTGCCGTCAATCCGACAAAACAGTAGTTCTTGCTGCTTCGGAAGTATTCGACATCATAGCCTGGTCCTACGTCCATGATTTTGTTGTAAGTAAGTTCTTCCGGATGACTGTCAAGGTATTCAAACAGTTCTTCCATTTTTACGTTCTCAAGTGTGAAAATGACTGTAGGTGGTTGAAGAACGCCGGTATCCGCCTGGCCTTTTTCATAGTCGCAACCTGCAAGATACGCTACATCGCCATCTCCGGTACAGTCTATGTAGTACTTTGCGGCAACCGTGGTCTCATTACATTTTCCATAGACTTTTATGGATGAAATATGGTTTTCTTTTGTTTCAACGGAATGAGTCTCGCTATGAAGCAGTACATTCACTCCGACCTCTTTACACATTTTGGCTGCCAGAATCTTTACATATTCGGAACCGACACAGGAAACCGAGTTGTGTTTTGGACAGTATCTGTGGCCAAGGCTATGGCCTTCATCCTGGAGTCTTGAAACGAATTCCTGTGCAAAACCGGCGATACACTGACGGCCTGTGACATCCAGAAACCCCAAAAGGGCAATTCCGGAAGAAAGAGTCCCCCCAAGATATCCGTTCTTTTCGATCAAAAGGACTTTCATTCCTTTTCTTGCGGCTGTAATCGCTGCTGCAAGACCTGCAGGGCCCGCCCCAAAAACAGCTACGTCACATGTGTAATCAAACTTATTCATGGTAATATTTTAACATCATTGTTTTCTTTTTTGTATTCCTATTTCTTTTGGTTTCATGCCCAATCTTTTTCTTTCTTTGGACTATCCCTGTTCCGAATTGCACATTGAAGAAGGAGGAAACGAATCTGGAAGCATTGAAGCACTTCGGAACGACTTAAGGAGGGTGGATATGGATCAAACCGCACTTTTATGGACTCCTTCATATGTGTATCTTGGTTTCGGGGTCTATACTATTGATCGGTAGCCATTCATTCCGGCTTCAATCTATTTGTCAGGAGGCGTAATTGTGAAGTTGCTGTATGCCGAAGATGAACCGGCTCTTTCCGAAGCGGTCGTAGATTATCTTACCTATCATAACTATATTGTCGATGCCGTATATGATGGCGCTGATGCATACGATTATGCTGTCTCCGGTGAATATGACGGCATTATCCTTGATATTATGATGCCGAAGCGTGACGGCTTGGAAGTGCTTTCCGCACTTCGCAAAACCGGATGCAGAACACCTGTGCTTCTGTTGACTGCAAAAACACAGGTAGAGGATCGGATTCGAGGTCTGGATATCGGTGCGGATGATTATCTGCCCAAACCCTTCGACATGGGTGAATTGATTGCCAGAATCCGTGCCATGCTGAGACGACGAGAGGAATTTCATCCCGATTTGATATGTTTCGGCGACTTGACGTTAAATATGCAATCCGGAGAAATCAGCGTGCAAGATCTTTCCTTCCAGCTGCCAAAGCAGGAATATCGCCTTATGGAGCAGCTCATGTTGCATCATACGATGTATCTTTCCACGGAGGATTTGCTTGTAAAAGCATGGGGCTACAATGCAGAAACGGATGTAAACAGCGTTTGGCTATATATCTCATATTTGCGGAAACGCCTTATTGCGATGAACTCCAAGGTGGAGATCATCTCAAAACGGAATATCGGATATAAATTGGAGCTGCAATCATGACGAATACATTAAAACGACGATTTATCATATTCACCATGACGGCGGTTACCTGTCTTCTGGTATTCATTGTATTAGCCATCAATGGATTGAATTGGATGATGTTGGAACATCAATCCGATATGATGATGAAAATCCTCATAGACTCCGACGGAGCTTTTCATAAGATGGATTTCAACCGTCCTCCACCTTTTTCAGGACCGTTGGACATGGATAGAATGCGTTCGTCACGATTCTTTACTGTTCTCAGTGATGCGAACGGCAATATCATAGATGTAGATATTGCTCAAATATCTTCAATAAACTACGAGACCGCTAAAAGCTATGCTTCGGCAGTATTGAAAGCAAATAAGGAATCGGGGCGAATGGATGGATATACATTCGCCACAAAAAAGATGGGATCGAATCGGCTTACTTTTTTCATGGATATGTCGGGGCAGAACGAAAGCTTCTATAGGATTCTGTTTGCTTCAAGTGCGATAGCAGCGCTTTGCTGGTTTGTACTCTTGATTATCGTCATACTCCTTTCAGGCAAAGTCATTCGTCCCGTTCTTGAGGGCATCGTAAAACAAAAGCAGTTCATAACCAATGCCGGTCACGAGATGAAAACCCCACTCGCGATTATTCAGTCGAATAACGACACGATGGCGCTCATCCACGGAGAGAACAAGTACAATGTCAATATTCGTACGCAGACAAAACGTCTGGATGTTCTGATGTCGAATCTATTGATGCTTTCCAAGCTTGACGAGGATGTTCCTCTGCCGGCGGAATCGGTGAATATCAGCGAGACTGCAACGGAAGTGCTGTCTGTCTATCAGGATTATGCCCGAACCCGAAAGCTCCATTTCACTGTCCGGATTGAATCGGATATTACCATGCTGATCAACAGGGAAAGTTTCCGGCAGATTCTGACAATCCTTCTGGACAATGCCCTAAAATATACCCCCGATAACGGATATATTCTTTTTTCGCTAGTCAGAAACGGCAGACATATTCAAATCATTGAAGAAAATACCTGTGATGCATCCCTTGAACCGGATCCGGAGAGAATGTTTGAAAGGTTCTATCGCGGAGATTCCGCGCGGACACAGAGCAGGGAATTCTCGGGCTATGGAATCGGTCTTTCCGCTGCTCGTGCCATCTGCGTGAATTTCGGCGGAAAGCTGACAGTGGAATATCCTTCTGCCGAAAGTATCCGCTTTACCGCCATTTTGTAAGTTCAATAACAGTTCACGAGCCTTCCCGTATTTGCATGCAAACGGGGAGGTTTTCTTATGTAAATCATAGGTTCGTTTTTTATAATGCCGGTGTGGAAAGAAGGAGTACTACATGAAATTCCGACATGAAGTGAAGCATGAAATCAGCAATCACGATATGATGGTTCTGCGGCAAAGGCTGCAGGCTGTGATGAAGCCGGATCGTCATGCTGTAGACGGAAAATATGAAATACGCAGTTTGTATTTTGACAATCTGGATGATGAAGCTCTTCGAGAAAAATTGGATGGTATAAACATTCGTGAAAAGTATCGGATTCGTCTGTATAACAACGATCAATCCGTAATCCGCTTGGAGAAAAAATATAAGTGCTGTGGACTCGGCTTTAAAATTTCGGCGAATCTTTCGCCCGAACAGGCTCAAGCGCTGGCGGACGGTAATATAAGCTGGATGGCTGCAAGTACTGACGAAGTGATTCTCGGTTTCTATGCTCGCGCTCGCAACGGAGGACTGCAAGCCAAGGTCATTGTGGATTATACCCGTGAGCCGTTCGTCTTTTCCCCCGGCAACACAAGAGTAACGCTGGATCACAACATTCGTACCGGCATGGGATGCACGGATTTTCTGAATCCCGCTTGCGTAACCATTCCTATAAAGGATTCTCCCTGCATCCTCGAAGTGAAATGGGATGCCTATCTTCCCGATGTGATCCGAGATGCGATACAGCTTGACGGCAGACGTAGCGCGGCTTTTTCAAAATATGCCGCTTGCCGGATGTATGACTGAGGAATAATGTCAACGAAACCATGAAGGAGTAAATGAATCATGACGTTTAACGATATCTTCAAATCAAGTTTTTTGGAAAATGTATCTTCCATCAGTGTGTTTGATATGGTGCTCACCATTGTGCTCTCTTTCGGCATAGGTTTGTTCATCTTTCTCATCTATAAGAAAACCTACCGCGGTGTGATGTATTCCACAGGGTTTGGAACAACGCTCATTGCTCTTACGATGATAACTTCCATCGTCATTCTTGCCGTAACCTCCAATGTCGTTCTTTCCCTTGGTATGGTCGGAGCACTCTCAATCGTCCGCTTTCGTACTGCAATCAAGGATCCTCTGGACATTGCGTTTTTGTTTTGGGCTATCGCTGCAGGCATCATTCTTGCGGCAGGTATGATTCCGCTGGCGGTCATCGGGAGCGTGTGCATCGGTCTGATTTTACTGGTATTTGTGAATCGAAAATCCCCTACGCATCCCTATATGGTCGTACTGAACTGCATGGATCATGATGCGGAATTGAAAGCCAGAGAAGTTCTTGCAAAGAATGTGACCCGCACCATGGTCAAGAGTAAATCTGCCGTGAAGGGTGCGATTGAAATGAATATTGAAGTCCGTCTTAAGGAGAATAATACTGATTTTATCAATATTCTTTCCGAAATGCCCGGTGTAAACAGCGCAGTCATAGTGTCTTACAATGGCGATTACATGGGGTAAGGAGATGGCGGGGAGCAAACATTTTGACATAATGGCATGGACGGTCACGGTTTTTGTGTTGATCCTCACCGTTTTGTTCATGAGCGGTAGTGCTTTCGGTCTTGAAGGTATGGATCGTATGATGGGATACGAACATCGTCTATTCGACAATACTCGCGTACATACCATTGATATCGTAATGAACAATTGGGACGAATTTATTGCCAACGCTGCAAGTGAACAATATTACACAACCACTGTGGTGATTGACGGAGAAGCTTACAAAAACGTCGGTATACGGGGCAAGGGCAATACATCTCTTTCCATGGTTTCTTCCATGAACAGCGACCGCTACAGTTTCAAGGTGGAGTTCGATCACTATGACAGTTCAATCACCTATCATGGTCTTGATAAGCTGAGCTTGAACAATCTGATTCAGGATACCACCATGATGAAGGACTATCTTACCTACACCCTGATGAACGGGTTCGGTGTGGCGGCTCCCCTGTGCAGTTTCGTGTACATCACGGTCAACGGTGAAGACTGGGGATTGTACCTTGCGGTAGAGGGGGTGGAAGAAAGTTTTCTTGAAAGAAACTATGGTTCTAATTACGGTGACCTGTATAAGCCGGACAGCATGAGTTTTGGCGGCGGTCGCGGCAATGGCAAAGATTTCAACATGGATGACTTCATGAACCGTGCCATCATGGATGAAAACACCGGCAAACCCGCTCAAGGCATGACTTTGCCGAACATGCCGGATATGGGGAATTTCAACCCGGTCAAGATGCCGGGCATGCCGCAGGCCGGACCCGGCCTTGAAAACAGGGAAAATTTCTTCTTCGGCGGCAAGGGGGCTTCCGATGTGAAGCTTCAGTATGTCGATGACAATGCCGATAGCTATTTGAACATCTGGAACAGCGCCAAAACCGATATTACCTCAGCCGACAAAGAACGGCTTATAGAATCACTGAAAAATCTATCGAACAATGAGCATATTGAATCGGTGGTGGATATCGATCAGGTTATTCGTTTCTTTGTGGTACACAACTATGTCTGCAACGGTGACAGCTATACCGGTTCCATGATCCACAACTACTATCTGTATGAAGAAGACGGGCGGATGGCGATGATTCCGTGGGACTACAATCTGGCATTCGGCACCTTCCAAGGGGGAAATGCACAGAGCACAATCAATACACCCATTGATTCACCTATATCCGGCGGTTCTTCCGATGATCGCCCGATGTGGAACTGGATTGTCGCAAATAAAGAATATACCGAGCTGTACCATCAGTATTTTGTGGAATTACTGAACAGAGTGGACATAGACGCTCTCATCGAGAATACCCATGATCTGATAAAAACCTACGTGGAAAAGGATCCGACGGCGTTCTACTCTTACGAGGAATTTGAAACGGGTGTTGATACGATGCGGCGGTTCTGTTCATTACGTTCCAAAAGCATATCCATGCAGCTTGCAAACGGAGAAACTGTAAATAATATGGGTTATGTGGATGGTTCCGGGATTACGTTGTCCGATATGGGTTCCATGAGAATGGGGGGTGAATTTGGCAGAGGCAGCATGCCGGGCGATTTTGGTGATGAAATGCCGAAGGCTCTTGATTTCTCGCAAATACCGGGAGGATTTAATGGTAGATTCCCAGATCCGTTGTCCACTGGAACAGTAGCGACACCTCCGGAAAATGAGAGCGTCACGGATTCATGGGGGAATGGCAACCGTCCTCCTCGGGACAATATGCAAATGCCCGGAGGTGATTTCAATATGAATGGCATGGGCAATCCTGCTTCAAGCCGCAAAAACCTGATATGGCTCGTCGTATCCGTGTTGATTCTTGGCGTGGGTTTGATCATTGCAAAAGCGTATAAGCATTAGCGAGCAATGAAACATCGGCGGAGATGATCAGAATATTCCGGATTGTTTTGATCGGATGTTCGGAAAAAGAGAGGAAGTTTTTGCAGTGGAGGGTACGTATTTCAACTTCTAAGATTGTAGGTAGAGCAATAATTCTTCATTCGGCGGTTGTCTATGTGACAGTTTACATGAGTAAGTAATAATCATGGAAATGATTGCGTTCATTTCCGCTAATCGAGATCTCTTCGCTCGAACCGGTACACCCCTCCTGAAGTCAGGAGGGCCGCCATGATCGTGAGGACGATCAGCGGCTTGGCTTTGAAGGGCTCGATAGGGACGCGCGGGACGAGCTCGAACGGGTTGAGAGCGGAAAGCCAAGAGGGAACCGGCGCGATCTGCTTGACGTAGGAGATGGTGAAGAAGGAAGCGAAGAGAATCCAAACTGTGGACGTCAGCGAAGGCAGCACCCCGACGAGGAAGGTCGCGATCCCTCCGAGAAGCCAGATCGCCGGAAGGTAGACAAGTCCATGGCGGACCATCTCTCCAAGGGCGAGGGTGTTGTGTGAACCGAGGACGAGACCGAGGGCCAGGAGAAGCGTCATCAGGATGCTCTCGATGAAGGCGATGAACAGGAAGGGAAGATAGACCCCGATTCGATCGGTTGGCCGGGCAAAGATCAGTTCGCTTCGGGCCCGAAGCTCTTCCTTTCGGATTCTCAGGGCGGAGAGCATCACCGGAATGCCGGCCACCATGCTCATGAGTGCGAAGATCAGGGCGACATAGCCGTCCGTCAGGGTGTCGGGACCATCTTGGAGGATGATCGTCCTCATCAGCTCGTTGGATTGGACGAAGGTCTCCAGTTCTCCGATGACGCTTCCGTAGGAGAGACCGAGGATGAAGAGGGCGCTTCCCCAAGCGATCGTGACGCTCCGGCCCAACCGCCAGGCGAACCCGAGGGGAACGAGAAGCGACATTGGTGCATGAGTTCGGCCGGCTCGTTGGGGAATGATTCCGCCGCCGTGGTCGCGGACGTGGTTGAAGAGAAGGGCGAGGGCAATCAGAACCACTGCTTGAAGAAGGAGGATCGGAATCGGCCAAAGGTCGTTCGTGTAGAACGCCCGGACCTTCAAGGCAAGACCGAAGGGCGAGAACAGGGTGAGGGAGCTTTCCTGAAGATCGCCGAAGGCTCGGATGATGTAGGAGACACCAAGAAGGGACAGACTTGCGGTATGGACGCCGGTCGAGGTGGCAAACAGTTGCGCAAGCAGCAGCGTGAGGGCGGCGAAGAAGAATCCCACGCTCCCGATCACCAGGGCGAAGGTGAGCGCGCCGCTGAACGTGGTTCCTTCAAGATCGACGATTAGCAGTCCGATGATGCTGAGGATGCCGATGGCGGTGTTGACGATGAGGGCGAAGAGGATCGGGGCGATCGTCGGGGTCTTCGAAGCGATCGGTCGGGCGAGGAGCAGTTCCACCCGGCCAAGCTCCTCGTCGGTTCGGGTATGGCGGGTGACGAGGAAGATGTTCATCACCGCGATCGCGATCAGATACCACAGAAGGGTCTCCTGACTCATCACGATCGCCTGGGTGATCGAATCGAGTCCGTAGATCGGTCCCATCATCGCCACCATCGCCGGGTTCTGCATCGTGCGGGCGAGGGCTAAAGCCTCTTCATTCGTCGGGATCAGGGTCGGGTAGAGGGCGGTGAAAAAGAGAAGCGAGGAAACGATCGAGAGGATCCAGAGAGGGGTCGTGATCCGTTCCCGCCGGGTGATGAAGCGAAGGTATCGGTTCATAGCCCGTTGCTCTCATGGAAGAACCGCTCAAGATTCGAATGTTCATCGATGGAAACCGTCTCTCCAATGCGGCCCTGTTTGATGATGGAGACCGCGGTCGCGATCTTCTGCACTTCGCTGAGGATGTGCGAAGAAAGGAAGATCGTCTTTCCCTCACCATGCTTGGCTTTTATTACCTGCTGGAAGCGCTGTTCCATCAGAGGATCCAACCCGCTGGTCGGCTCATCGAGGATGAACACTTCCGCAGGGGAGGCGAACGCCGCCACCAGGACGACTTTCTGGCGATTTCCCTTTGAGTAGGTCTTGCACTTCTTCGAAGGGTCGAGCTCAAAGAGGTCAAGATAGTGATCGATCCGTTTGCGATCAAGGCGTTCCCTGCCGATGAGCAGGTCGATCACCTCTCCTCCGGTGAAGTTCGGCCAGAGATTGACCTCCCCGGGGACATAGGCAAGCCGGGCATGGATCGGGATTCTATCCTTGTACACATCAAGGCCGAAGATTGATGCCTCGCCCCGAGTGGGGCGGATGATTCCAAGGAGGATTCGGATCATCGTGGTCTTGCCCGCCCCGTTGGGACCGAGAAATCCGTGAATCGTGTTTTCTTCGATCGCTAGGGTCACCCCGTCAAGGGCTTTGGTTTTTCCGAAGTGCTTGGAAACGTCATTGATTACAATCACTGCCATGGCATTAGAATACCACACAACCGCCTCTTGCCCACCACTATTCTTGGGCGGTACACTGAGGGTGTGGAGAGGAGGTCGACGATGATTGACGGATTGATTACGGTTGCGGCGCTTTC
>JBMNUR010000026.1:0-18783 GCA_050946395.1 Peptococcales bacterium | reverse complement strand
AGCTCAATTACCGGCCAAGCCATACGGGCTGTTTCATAGACTCCAAAGGTAGCTACGGTTCCCATAAAAAAGGCCATAGTTATAATCACTGCGAATAAAAGAGCAACTAAACTGGTAACTGTTAATTTTTTGGGGGCATTCACATAAGGGTAGAGCATTAAAAGGATAATAATGGCACCATAATAAGATAAGGCACAAATAAATCCTTCAAATAAAGCTAAAGGGGGAGATTGAAGAATAGGCCTTAACCTAATACCCTCCATATAACGTAAATCCCCCAAGAGAGCTGCAACTAATAATAGTACAATTATAGGAGCTAAAAGCTCGGTAAAGCGTGCAATATCTTCTAAGCCATTTTGAACAATCCAAGTAATTAGCGCCACCAAGGCCAGTAGTACTACCCATCGAGGAGTATCAGCCAATAAAACAGACTTTAGCATTTCTGCAAATATTCGCAAGCTAGTTGCCGCAAGTATTGTATAATATACAACTAAAATTCCCCCAAAAATTTTCCCTAAAAAACTTCCCATAACTAAAGGAGCAAATTCGACTACAGTTTTACCGGGAAACTTTCTTGAAATTCTATTAATGAAAAACAACATTACGGCACTAACAAATCCTCCTACTAATAGTACCAGCCAACCGTCAGCACCGGTTACTGTTACCAAATGACGGGGGAGAATCAAAATATAAATACCAGTTAGAAGCATAGTCAAGATAAAGAATACTTGCCTAGGTGAGATTGTACCTCTCTTAATCATCGCCCTTTCCTCCCTTACTATGCTTTACATAAGGCTTACGTAAAAACGTCTTGGGTGGTTTTTCTGTTGGCTTGCGAAACTGAGGTGTGGTCATCATCTGCCACCTAGGTGCCCTAATTAAAACATCCTTAAGCTCACTTATCCGTAAAGGTGCTAAGGGCTCTAAATATGGGTAACCAAAGGATTTTAAAGATATCATATGAATTAAAATTCCAATCCAGCCTAAAGCAACACCGTATAAACCGAAAACTGCTCCCAAAATCATCAAGGGAAAACGAATTAAACGTAAAGGAATTGATGCAGCAAAACTAGGAACAGTAAAAGACCCAATAGCAGTCAGCGCCACAATAATTACCATCTGGGGAGCTACCAATTTGGCCTCAACTGCCGCTTGACCTACAATTAAAGCACCCACTATTCCTATGGTACTACCGATAGCACCAGGCAAACGAACACTAGCTTCCCTCAGAAGTTCCAAGGAAATTTCCATGGCAAATGCCTCAACAAGAGCAGGAAAAGGCACGCCCTCTCTTGCACCGGAAATGCTCAAAGCAAGGCGAGTAGGTATCATTTCTTGATGAAAAGTTGTTATAGCAATATATAATGCCGGGAGAGTAACAGCTGTGAAAATACCAATAAAACGTATCCATCTTAAAACAGTACTCATTAAAATCCGGCTATAATAATCCTCCGGAGATTGTAAAAATTGGATAAAAACAGTAGGCACTATTAGGCAGTTAGGTGTGCCATCAACCATAATAATTACTCGTCCTTCTAAGAGATAGGCTACTACTTTATCAGGCCTTTCTGTATACTGAATTTGGGGAAAAGGCGAATAGGGATGATCTTCAATATATTGTTCAATACATCCACTTTCTAAAATACTATCAACTTCATTTATACTATCTAATCTTTTATGTACTTCCCGGACAATTTTGGGATTAACTACTCCGTCCATATATAAAACAACCACATCAGTTTGGGTATATGTACCTATTTTACGTCCTTCAATTTTCAACTTGTTTGAACGTAACCTTCTGCGCACCATAGAAGTATTAATTCTAACAGTCTCCGTAAATCCTTCTCGAGGACCCCTTAATACTACTTCCGAATCAGGCTCGGAAATTCCACGGCTCGCCCAACCTTTTGTACCTATAATCAAAGCCTTATTCCAACCATCAATTAGTAATGCCGTATCCCCGGATAGAAAACCACTCATTACATCATCTAAGTTTTCCACTTGTTTTTTTTCTGCAACGGTAACCGTAGCCTCATCAATCCATTGATATAAATCTTCTTTGTTTAATTCTTCGTTTGGTTCGGCAGCTCTAGCTTCTAAAGTTAGGCTTTTTAAAATAAAATCATGGATAGAATTTTTATCAGTAAGACCATCAACATAAATAATAGCCCCTTTTAAAGGTGTTTTATATCCTATTAAAAATTCCCTAAAAACAATATCACTGCAATTTGTAAAAACTTCTTTAATGTTTTCAAGATTTATTTTTAAATCTGAACTAATAGGTTTAGGATCAGATTTATCCGCCTTGGCAAGGTTTTTATTTTTCGGCACCTTCTCAGGTGATTTTGTCGGTTTTTTCGGCAATCATTTCACTTCCTTAATGTCCTAATTGAATGTTGGATATAAGTTAGTTATTAACCGCAGGGCTTGCAAATATGCACACTTTAAAATTAAGGTTAAGATTAAGATTTCGCTTCGCTAAATGATTTGTAGGGCGGACGACCCTATCTGCCAGGTTTAACCATTGGCTAGCATCCATAGACCATAGGGACCATAGGCTATCGACTATAGTCTCCAAATAGAAAAAACGGGGCGTTGCCCCGTTTCTATCTAAAAATCTTATCCTGTTCTTTTTTTCGTCTATACCAAAGGAAAATAGCCGCAAATAGGAAAAAAATAATACTTATAACTTGTGCGGCTCTTAAGGGTCCTAACATGAGGCTATCTGTGCGAAAACCTTCTACTATAAACCTACCAAAAGAGTAAGTCATTAAATAACTAAGAAAAACTTCCCCCTTATTAATAAACCTTTGTCGTCTCAACCAAATTAAAAAGGTAAAAATCAATAAATTCCAGATAGACTCATATAAAAAGGTAGGATGACGGTATGCACCATCAATCCACATGGCCCATGGTACCTTTTCCGGATCCACTTCATAACCATATGCTTCTTGATTAATAAAATTTCCCCATCGACCGATAGCTTGGCCAATAATTAAACTTGGGGCAACAATATCTGCCAATTGCCAGAAATCCATATTATAATAACGAATCATTAATCCACCTACTAAAAAAGCACCAAGAATCGCGCCGTGGATAGCTAAGCCACCATGCCAAACGGCGGGAATCTCCGAAGGATACTGACTATAGTAATCCCAACGAAATGCCACATAGTATAAACGAGCACCTATGAATCCCGCTGGAATAGCTGCGATTAATATATTCATGAACTTATCTTCATTGATTCCTTGCCTATGTACCTCTCTTAATGCTAAAAACGTACCTACTAAAATTGCCGTAGACATTAAAATACCATACCAACGAATAGAAATCGGGCCAATCGGACCAATCGGTCCAAATTGAAAAGCTATGGGATCAATCAAAGGGACATACCTCCTTTTAGTGACAAGTAACTGGCATTGGGGTTAATTTATAAGTCAGTAGCTAGTAATCAGTGGCCAGTGTTCTGAAAAATATTGCTGATAATCTGATTCTTTCCACACTATTACACTGTTCCACTGTCTCACCTTTCTACTTGATCTAGCAAAAGCGAAATCTTAACCTTAACCTTAACCTTAACCAAAGAGTATCTTAACTAAAAAACATTGTCAAACAAAAAGTCAAAAAGAAGCATACTCCAAAATAAGTTTTTAAATTTTTGGAAATAGAGTAAAATGTTATTATACTACAAAAAATACATAATAGGTGGTGATGCACATGTCTTTACACAAATTTAGTGAGTTCGTGCTAATTATTTTTGGTTCATTTTTATACGCCTTCGGGATTAATTATTTTATTGTTGCCAACCATTTGGCAGAAGGTGGTTTTACCGGCATTGCCCTTATTCTCCACTACAAACTAGGATGGCCCGTTGGAACAGTGATTTTAATTGCTAATATACCCTTATTAATTATTGCCTTAAAACTATGGGGTTGGGAATTCATATCTAAAACTATTTTAGGTGTTATAGCTAGTTCACTTTTTATAGATTTAACAGTAGGCTTTAAATTACCTGTAGACGACTTATTATTAGCGGCTTTATACGGAGGGGTTTTTACCGGTGCAGGTCTAGGTATAGTTATTAGGAACGGGGGTACAACCGGAGGTGCCGACATAATTGGGCGCCTATTTAACCAATATCGCGGAATAAGCATGGGTAAGTTTTATCTTATTTTCGACTTTTTGGTAATAAGTACAGTTGCTGTCTTCTTTGGACTGACTATTACTCTTTACTCATTAGTGACCATTTTCGTTTATAGTAAAGTTGCTGATTATGTTATTGAAGGCCTGGATGCTGCTAATCAGGCACTAATTATCTCAGAACATAGTGAAAAAATTGCCCAAGCCATTGATAAAGAGTTGGAACGGGGTTTTACTTTTATCAAAGGCAAAGGTGGTTACCAGGGACACGATAAAAAAATCATTCTCTGCGTAGTAGGTAAGTGGCAGATTTTTCGTTTGAAAAAGCTAGTTAAAAATATTGATCCCAAAGCTTTTATAATTGTCAGCGATGTCTATGAAGCATTAGGGGAAGGTTTTAAGACAGAGTGATGGATGATTCTTAGAGTGTGCAATAAGACCATTACTTTCATCATATGATTGAAAGGAGAATGGAAAATGGATTTCAGCAAATTACCAGGGGTAAAATACTGTAGGTTCAAAAAAGGGCACTACATAGTAAAACAAGGCGAAATACCTGAGCATGTTTATTCTATTGTCAGCGGACGTTTAAAACGGGTAATAACCAATGATAAAGGCGACGAAATGATTATGGAAAGATTTGGCCGTGGGGACTTAGTTTGTGTTATTATGGTTTATGCTAATGCACCTGGTGCTTCGAATATTATTGTAGAAAGAGAATGTTATTGTTACCAAATCCCAAAGGCAGTTTTTTTAAATGAAATGAATCATAATATTGATTTAATGAAAAAAGTATTAAATAAACTAATCAAAATGCATTTGGAGCTAAGAAGATTGTATCGTTATAGGCAAGAAGGGCACACACCAAATTACCTTTGCGCTTTTTTGTTAAAACACGCCAAAAAAGAAAAAGAAGGTCGACTAATATTGGATAAATCTATTACTAATGCTGAAATAGGACGTTTGTTGGGTGTTCACCGAGTTACAGCGGCTCGAATTATTAACAGATTGCAAAAAGACGGCGTCATTTCTCGAACAGCTGAAGGTCTGGAACTTTTGGACACTGAAGAACTGACACTCTATGCCAAAAATCAAAAATCCTTAACATACTAATTTACCAAAAAGAGGTTGCTTGCACTGCTAGCAACCTCTTGTAAATAAGACTTAATCGGCTTTTTCCACTTCTTTTTCCCCACCGTCAGTAAGAATATCTTCTGCATTTACACACATATCAGCTTTCCCACCCCAGCCGGTAGTTCCTGCCACCGTAACCACACCATTCAGTCCGTAAGGTGCAGCTCCGGGAACTCTATAAGTTGCTACATCTAGAGGAGCAATAGGCACTTCTTCCGGTTTTTCAAGCTGTGGTACATATTCATATGGATAACGGTAGGCTCTGTAGATATAGCCCGGATTTGCATAGTAAGGGTTAATATATTCCCATACTATTTCATTTTCTTTAGTAACTTCAAATATTCTATTTTGAGTACCTTCGGTAATTAATGTGTTACCGTTTGGTAGCCGTTGACAACTACTAACTAGCGGGCTATAGAACCAGTTAGCTTGAATAACAGGGGGGTGCCCCATAGTCGCTGCGCTACATTCCCAAACAACCTTCAAGGTGACAGGATCAATTTCCAATACTCTAGAATGATCTCTAATGCTTGACTTCAAACCAAAGGTAGAATTCTGGGAAGGATAACCATAACCAGCCCATCCACCGTTGTCGAAGATAAGGATGTTCCCTTCACCAGGTAGTCCCTTAGGAATCATATGAACGTGGTGTTGACCTATGATAGCTCCCATCATTCTTAATTCAGGGGTAGCGGTGTAGTCAGGACCAATTTGCCAAACAACCTTTCCGCTCTCCTTACTAATGATAGCACAGATATTAGTTTCTCTTCCATCCCAAATAATATTATCGGGATGGAAACGTTCATCACCAGCATCATACCATTTATTAGGGCCTAAAGTGCTCATTGAGTTGATATGCATCCAGTCTCCAGTACCCACTGATTTGATATTAGGATTACGATAGAGAACGTTTTTAGCCTGTTCAGGGAAGTTGAACTCATCAAAGTGGTCTGCACATTTCCAACTCCAAATAATATTTCCTTCCCAATCAACTTCGATAAAACAGTCGTCAACTAATACTTTATCCGAGATACTGGTATTGGTTGTATTGTAGTGACAGAGAATAAGAGTATTCCCGCTATCAACTTTGGGCTCCATACCCGGTACATAGTATCCCACTGGATTGCCTTCCCGCTGATAATCATGATGCTGACGAGCCATCCATTGAGAGATTTCGCCAGGATCTTCGATATATTCATGCTTATTAAACTTCCAAACTACATTGCCTGCAAAATCTACCTGTACTAGGTCAGTTTGATCTTGATAGCCATATTGAGGATTTCTTACACCCAATGAACCAAATATTTGACCACCCGGAAGCAGTTTATTGGGAAAACCCTGCAAATCCTTCCAAACATGAACTGCTTTACCATTCATATCTACTAAAACAGCACCAAATTCGCGCGCAGGATAAACAGTATATCCATTAAACGCCTTTTCTGGATTATAGATTGTTGTACCGGTTGGATAAACTGAACGATGTCCCATTATAAAACCTCCTTGAAAATAGAATTATTTTATACTCTGTTTATTATACTTAGGACGATAGAGTAGGATTTTAGATAATAAATTGGGCAATTTGAAAACCTATCGTGGCATAAAGCAAGACTATAGTAATAGCCAAAGGAATACCATGTTTTAATATATCACCAGGACTCAACCATTCTTTATTGGCAAAAAGCATAGCAGCATAAGGAGAAGCTGCAGGAGTTAAAAATGCCAGATAAATCATTAACATCGTGCAAGTAGCAATTGGAGCAGCAACAGCCCCCATTCCTGCCTCACCGGCAAAAGTACCAAATACCGGTAAGACAATAATGCCTATCACAGCATTATTTGCAAAGTTAGTTAGCATAAAACCAAAGATCATTAAGATAATGGCCGTAGCTACAGTGCCCCTACCACCTAAAAGTGGGTTCAGTACATTCATGATAGCCGGCTTAATTCCTGTGGGATCGGAAGTTAAAGCACTAGCCATGAGAATAGCTACTACTACTAGGAAAAGCATACCCCAGTTGACATGTTTGCCTACAATCGGTTTAAAATTCATAATTTGCTTTTTATCAATTCGTAATACACAACAAAGTACGACCCATAGGATAGTTATACCTGTGGGGCCTAAAGCCGCCAAAGTTGAAATAATTGGCCAGTTAGTAGGTAGTACTGTCGGTGCTAGCAAAGTGACAATATATATAAACATGGAATAAAAGTAGAATTTTTGAGTTTTGGTCATTGGTGGTAATTTATTTTCTTCTAATTCAAAAACACTTACATCAAGATTTTTTACTCTGGTTACATCACATCTATAAACAAATTTACACAACAGAATTAAAGCGAAGACAATGATAACCGCCATAACAACATCAAAAAGAATATAATTAAGAAAACCAATGGTTTGGCCTGAGGCTTTATTAAAGGCTTCGATCATCATTAACTTTGTTCCTCTAAAAGGAATAGTTGGTTGACCAAGAATAGCACCGATAAAGGTACCAAAAACTAAAAACTTAGCATATTTATCCTTGGCTGTGTAACCTAAGTCTTTAATAATGGTATAGGCAATAGGCCAGGAAATCATTAAAGCTGTGAAACAGTTTGTGAGGGCTGAAACTACATAAACACCAAAAATATAAATGTAACTAAATACATAAGGTCGCCCGGTATTTATTTTACGGGTTAAAAACCAACGGCTAATATATTCTGCTACACCGGCTTCTAAGATAGCACCGAAAAATATCATTGAAAAAAATACTAAAAGTACTGTACTATTTCCAAATGCATTTTGGAGTACTGTGCCCATGTTTGCATAATCGGACATCCCCAAGGCTATAACAGCTAGTAAACTTGACCACGTACTCTCAACAGTTGACCACAAATAGATAACACCAATGAAAATAAATAATACCTGCATTCCCACCTCTGTAATTGGTTCAATTGGCGGTAAATGCTGGCCACCAAACATTAGGATAATACCGATTGCAATATGAATATAGGTTTTGGGATCGGCCATCTTATCCTTTTTAGCAGGCTTTGCTACACCTGGCTGAGATGCTAATGCCATAAGATTCACTCCTTTATAAATATTGTTTATATTTTTTATCTATAATTATGTTATCATTATTATAGAAATTTTACGTGTAACATGTGTTACGCATTTTAACAGCTTGTGAAAATACTACCAAAAAGCGTAACAAATGTTACATATCTATCCGATGACTACCAGCCGTAAAACTCCCATATTCCATTTAGGAAAGGGGACACACCTCCATCTAGGGATTCATTTCGGGTCGGAGGAATGTCCCCAACGAATGGGAGATAATAGCTGCTACGTCCCTGGACATAGGAAGCTATGCTATGCAAGCTTTAGCTGACTTGTCCACTGTGTGGGCAAGGTGAATTGCCCTTTAGGGCAAGAGGAGGTGCCCTGGGGTACAAGGTGAATTGCCCTTTAGGGCAAGAGGAGGCTTTATGCCAAAAAAAAATGAGCCCTATGGGCCCAAATTTTAACTAATTTTGTAATTTAGTTGATAGCTTTTGGCTTTTGCTCGGTAGTATTTTTCCAAAATACCACCTTTTTCAATGGTTTCTACTAAGTGAATTAGATTTTGTTTTTCTAGTTCTTTGACATGATAATGCATTTTTGCCGAAGATTGGCCTAATAAGTCTGCAACCTGTTTTACCGTAGCCTTTCGCTCAATCAAAATCTTCAGAACATTAACCCTAAGGGGGTCAGCAACTGATTTGATTTTCTCCAAATCTTCTAGAATTAAATAATCTTCCATTCCCATCCAAAACACCCCCTGTATCGAACAGCATAATTTGCCTTTAATTATTATATAACAGGGAGTGGATTTAATCAATATTATTGATTAAATTTTCTGGATAAATTAAAAAAGGCTATACCAGTATCTATAGAGACTACAGCATTTACAGTAGCTACAGTTCTAGAGAAAAAGCTTAGACCTTTTGTCTTACAAAAAAAGCAGGGTCTATTTAATGAACTCCGCCTTTTTTAGCTTAAAAAAGAGGGTCATCAAACTATCCCCTACATGGATATCCTCAATGATAACCTGTTTGGTTGCCGCAAGCATTACAGGGGCAAAATTCCAAATGCCTAGTACACCCCCATGAATAAGAATATTAGCTATCTCCTGAGCAGCTTTAGCCGGGGTGGTAATAATCCCCACTTGAACAGAGTGGTTCTTTAAAAATTCCTCTAACTGACCCACATCCATGATAACTAAATCATTAAGATGAGTACCCACGATTTCTGGATTATTATCAAAAATACCTACAATTTCTAGACCCCTCCGGCTAAAACCTTTGTAATTGACTATGGCTCTACCCATATTTCCCGCACCAATTAAAACAGCTCCATAAGTATTCTCTAAACCAAGAATTATAGATATCTCTTCAAACAGTGTTTTGACCTTATAACCATAACCCTGTTGACCAAATTCACCAAAATAACTTAAATCTTGACGCAACTGAGAAGAAGTTATGCCCATTAGTTGGCTTAATTCTCTAGAAGAAATTCTTTCTTCTCCTTCTTCTAATAATTGCTGTAGAAACCTATGATACATTGGTAACCTTTTAATAACTGCTTTAGGAACAGTTATTATGCCCGTTGATTTTACGTCCACAATCATCACCTTCTTCCTTACTAAAACCAAATAATTTCCACAATCTTCCCTCGATCCTCAAGATTTTTTTGCCATCTTTCAACTATAGATTTTCTTAATCCTAATGGTAATGGCAAGCCTGGATTTTGATGAGCGGGATTTATTTTAGTTCCAACCATAAATGTAATTTTATCACATTCTAGTAGTTTTTTAACTAGTAAACTTGAGCCATCTAGTAAGTTTCCCGTACTAGTAGAATTGTTTTCTAAGTACTCCAGACCTTTGGTCAAAGTTAATATCCCCTCAGTTACTAAGTCAATACCCGGAATCTTAGCTATGGGGGGAATATCTGAATCCACATAATCAAAATTTACAAGTACCGGTCGGTTCAATTCCCGGGCAACAATATTGGCTGTAGTCCCTCCGCAAACTATTTTTATACCCTTTTTATTTATAAACTCTTTAACCACTTTACTATCCAAAGTTTCATCTATAGGGGGCCCGGTAAAGACAATAGCTTCCCGAGATCGGCGGAGCTTTAAGACTACAGCTGTGGTATCATCACCTGCTTCTTGAGCATAATATGCATGGCATAATTCTATAATCTCATTAGCAATTTTTTGAGCACTGTTCTTAACTTTAAGATTTTCCTTTAAGTGAAAAATAAGTCCATCAACTCCCAATCCTAGAGGGAGAATTCCCCCTAAGCCTGCTTGAGTTACACCATCACTAACTAAAACCAATATATCCCCTTCTTTTAAACCTATACTCGCTTCACCAATAATCTTTCCCTGAACTTTCCGATAACTAGTGGTTATAGGAACTATCATGTTTTCACTAATTTTTAAAACCGGTGGTGCATCATATTCAACAATGTGAGCCTGACCATTATCAGCTATTTTTACAATCGTAAAAGTGGAATAAGCAAGGTCGCGGACTCTACAAGTAGGCAAAGTCGAAACAATGGTTTCCACTACATCATTTACCGGAACATTATGGCGGATCATTTTCGCAGCTATTTTAGTAGTTAAAGTAGCTAAAATATTAGCTTTCACACCACTACCCAGTCCATCTGATAAAACAATTACCGCATTTTCAGGTGTACGATTTATTTCTACCCGATCACCGCATAATTCCTCATCTTTTTTCGCCAGTTGGGCAAAACCGATTTCAGGAACTAATTTCATTACTTTTTCTCTCCGTTTCATTAAAATACTTTATTAATTCCAGTAATGCTATTTTAGTTTCCGCAGTGGTTTCCCCTAATAAACCAGCAATTTGTTGCGCAACTAACATTTGGTTATTAATAACAAGATGGGCTTTGGAAAGTATCTCCTCTTTTATTTGTTCCCTCTCGATCCGTTCTTTAACACTTTCTGTTATATCAGTGATAATCACCATATAAAGACTATGCTTAGATTTATCCATAGGTACAATTATTTGTCGGGTCCACAAACCTAATTCTTCATAGGCTACTACTAAATTTTTTAGAGCTTTACCAGTATTTATTGCCTGTAAAAAGTTTTTCACATCTAAGCAGTCAGCTAAATTATGACCTACATCTAACCCATATAAGGTAAAAAAGCTCTTAGCCGCCGGATTTATTTCTTTAACTTCTAACTTATGATCAAAAACAATAATTCCGTTGGGAGTGGAGTGAACAATAGTATGGGCAGTTGACTCTGCTTTTGTTTTCATGTAGCTCATACACATTTCCAGTTCGGCATATCCCCGGTAAACAGCCATAGCTTTTTCCCGGCAGCTTTTATAACCACAACCCCCACAATTTTTTTCATCCTCTAAACTGTATTTGCCAATCTGGGCTAATATTGTTCTAATGGCCCCCTCTGGCACCTGCTCTTCTTGATATGGTCTGGCTTTAAAATAACGATCAAGTAAATTGGGAGTAAGGGGAATCATCTTTTTTTCCGGTAAATCTTTGAAATTATTATAATAATCTATTACTTTTCTCTTCCGCTCTAAAATGCTTTTACTATGGTCCATTTCCGGCCCAGCAATACATCCCCCCCGGCAAGCCATTAATTCAACAAATTTTAGTTCCAATCTACTTGACTTTAATGCCTCTAAAGTATTCATGCATTCTTTAAGACCAGAAATAGTTTCTACTTGATAATCCAAAAGATTATCACCCATGAAAGACCGGATAGTACCACCTGGCAGAGGAAATAAACGAGTTTCCACTTTTTCCTCACATATTTCATTATCCATTATATTTAGACCTTCATTTTCCTTAAGCATTTCTGCTAGTTGGGAAAAAGTAAGAACAGCATCTATACGGCCATTTATACCTCGTTCAACCATTTTAGCAATACACGGGCCCGCAAACACAACCTTGGTATCCCAACCAAACCTTTCCTTAATACTTAATCCATGGGCAATTGCAGGAGAAGCAACCGGAGCTAAGTTTTTGAGTAATTCCGGAAAGAAAATCTCAATTAAATTTACTACTACGGGGCAACATGAGGAAATCACCGGACCATAATCGCCTTCAAAATAGTTATGATAAGCTTCACTTGTATACCTTGCTCCAATGGAAGTTTCCTCTACAAGATAAAAGCCCAAGCCTTTTATCTTGGCAAGCAAATCTAAGGGTTTGTTAACGGTAAAATAAGCGGGAAAACTCGGAGCAATACTAAGAACAACCTTAGATTTATTACTTAAAAAATCACGCACTTTATATACTTCACTTTTAACTATCTTGGCATTTTGAGGACACTCTAAAACACACTTACCACAAAGTATACACTTATCTTCTAAAACTTTTGCTTGACCATCTTTAACACTAATAGCCTTAACAGGACAAACCCGGACACAACGATAACAGTCTTTACAGTCTGCTCTACGAGTCGTTATGGGATGCATGGGTAATCCCCCCTAATACCCATTTAACAAAAATATCATTTACTTTTTCTGGAGTAACATTACTAAACTTTTGTCCATTTATTGTTAGATTTACACCTTGAGTACAATTGCCTTGACAAAAACTCCCGACAAGCTGTATTTCTACATTCTCCATCAATCCATGCTCGGCTATTTTCTCCTGAAAGACCCTTACGACCTGTTGAGCCCCTTTTAAATGGCATGAACTTCCTACACAAATTTCAATATGGACAATTTTAACCACCCCCATATGTAAATCAAATACTCTCTATAAGTGAATTTTATCACAATTATGAATGGATTGTCAAATAAATAACGGTGTTCGTCTACTCGTCTATTCGCCTATTGTTAATTAGTTTAGTCGCTAATCCTCAGATTGCCACACCCAACACTTAATCCGCTAGGTACGTCTCCAAGCTGGATTAAGTGCCAGGTTCGCAAATAACAAGATAGTTTTCTCGCCCACGTGCCCACGAATTAACGATTAGACGAACTTGGCTTAACTAAATGTCCCCATTTCGTGCATAACTCGTATCCCACATTCTAATATACTAAAAGCTAATAATGCTCCGGTACCCTCCCCCAAGCGCATATCTAAATTTATAAACGGCTTTAAGCCTAATTCTTGCCAAACAACCTTTGCCCCCGGTTCTGCCGAATAATGAGAGGGAATAAAAAACTTCTTGCATTCCGGTGCTAATTTGACTGCGATAAGAGCAGCTACACCAGAAATAAAGCCATCAATAACTACCGGTACAGAGTACCTAGCAGCCCCCAAATAACAACCAACCATCCCCGCAATCTCTAAACCACCAACTTTAGCCAGAATATCTAAAGGATCTTTAGTATCCGGATTATTGGTCCGAATAGCTTCCTCGACTATTTTAATTTTCTGAGCATATTGTTCATCATTCAGTCCCGAGCCTCTTCCGGCTACTTCCAGGATAGGACAACCGGTAAGTAAAGTGATAATGGCAGCACTAGATGTAGTATTACAAATACCCGCTTCACCTACTGCCAATAAATCTAAACCTTCATCAACTAGATTTGCCACAACCTCTATTCCCGCCTCGATTGCTTTAATAGCTTCTTCTCTGTTCATGGCTGGTTCTCTAGCTATATTAGCGGTCCCATACTTGATCTTTTTATTAATAATGTGTTGACCTTTAACGTCTGTGTTTATTCCCACGTCAACCGTAACCATACGGGCACCGGCAAATCTACTAAACACTGAAGAAGCCACTTTACCTTTATCACCGGAAAGCTCCGCAATTAATTTAGTAATTTCCTGAGGGTAACTATGAAAGCCCTCGGCATATACACCATGGTCTGCACACATCATGATTACAACCTTATTGTTTAGTAAGGGTTTCACCTGTTTTTTTATTCCTGCTAATTTAATTAACAATTCTTCCATTTGCCCCAAGCTTCCTAAAGGTTTAAGCATATTATCAAAATGTGCTTTAGCCTCTCGCATCACTTCCCTGTCTAATGTATCGGATATTTCTTCTACTGTTCTTTTTAATAGTTCCATTTAAAAATCCTCTCCTTCTATTTGAATTAAAAAAATCCACAGCTCAAAAAAGCTGTGGACGTTACCATGATCCAACGTAAAACTGCATCTTAAGGTAGGTCTCCTGACTTAGTTTCATCACCTGATACACCTTCCCATCTAAAGCATTGTATAAGCCCAGACAGTGGTAATTGTATCCAGCTTCACCTTACAGTGGCGGGACCGTATCGGACTTGCACCGACTTCCCTATTCTCCCTTAAAGGGCACCTTAAGACTTTATTAGGGGGCTTCGCCCCGTTTCTATAAAACAGGCTATTGACTATGTTCTTTAATTACTCCTTTTCATCCAAAATTCCTGCTTTTTGCCACCATTTTTTAATCATCTTAATTTCTTCTGCCCACCCTGCTAGGTCATTGGGTGTTTCTAAAATTATTGGTATATTTCTTATACTGGGATGAAGGACAATGTTTTTAATCCCTTCCAGGCCAATTTCACCTTGACCTAAAGCCGCATGTCGATCTTTATGTGACCCTAGGGGAAATTTGGAATCATTCAAATGTAATACTTTTACCTTTTCTTGATCAATTATACTAGAAAGTTGAGTCCAAAATTTACCCCAATCTGACACATTATATCCGGCTGCAAAAAGATGACAGGTATCCAAACAAAGCCCCAGTCTTGTATCATCTTCCACTCTTTCGATAAGCTTTTGGACCTTCTCTAAGGAACTACCCAATTCGGTACCCTGTCCGGCCATAACCTCAATCAACAGAAACATGCGGGAGGGACAATAAGGTAACACGGTATTAAGTCCCTTAACAAATAAATCCTCACCAACTTTTTCCCCTTGGCCTACGTGACTCCCGGCATGTAATACCAAAAAATCCGCTCCCATTTTATCCATTCTGGAGAAATCTTCTATTATGGTATTGATACCAAATTCCCTAATATCAGGTTTGGATGAGGAGAAATTTATAGTATAGGGAGTATGGGCTACCCAGGGGCCAAATCCGCTTTCTTTAACTAGGTTTTTACCTTTTTCTAAATCCTTACTATCCAAGCTTTTAGCTTGCCCCCCTCGAGGATTGCGAGTAAAAATCTGCATTGTTGAACCATCAATACTTATAGCATCTCTAATAGCCTTACTTAAACCTTTACCAATCGTCATATGAGCACCAATCAGCATAATAACCTCCGATGAATTTTTTTTGTTCCCTTTATTTTACCCCTAGATTACCATTTATCAAACTATTCCTAGAAATTCTACCTGTTCGTCGGTTTGTATAATTGTATATTCCTTGGTTAATCGATAGTCATTATAGACGTTGTTCATATGGAATGTCTTTGCGAACCTTCATAGCTATGAGATCCCTGCCATGGACAGACGCCCAAGGGCGACTGTTCCACTCTTTCACTAAAAAATAGCTCCCGAAGGAGCTATTTTATCTCTTGCCATCAAGTAATTCTAATGTGTGAAGTGCACGGACATTGGATTTTTTATTATCCAGACCGCCTCTAAGCTGCATTAAGCATCCGGGACAGTCCACGCAAACAATATCGGCACCGGTCTCGTCGATAAAGCTAAGTTTGCGTTCTAGCATTACCTTAGAAATTTCCGGTAGTTTAATGGAGTAAGAACCACCAAATCCACAACAAACATCGGAATCTACCATTTCGACAAATTCTACATCTTGAATACCAGAAATGACTTCCCTCGGCTCATCTTTGATACCTAGAGAGCGGTTTAAGTGACAAGAATCATGATAAGTTACCTTTACTTTATTTGGGCAAGAAACTTCACTTAAAGCCGCTACTTCTTTAATCATTGCCGGATCACCATTGGTTAAATTGTGGATTAGTTTTACTGCATCTATGGCTTTAGCTGCAATTTTTTCAGCCTTTTCTTTTGCCGCCGAATCATTCTTTAATACGTTTTGCCAATTTTCTTTTAAAACTTCTGTACAAGTTGGGCATGCTGTAACAACGAAGGCATATTCATCTTTGGCAAATTGATCTAAATTTTGTTTAGCCATAGTAGCTGTTACATCATGTCTTCCACTATAGAAAGCAGGAGCACCACAACAACCTTGATCAGGATATACAACCTCATAACCCAATTTATTTGCAATGCGTACTAAAGATTCTCCAATTTCCGGGTAAGCATAGTCTATTACACAACCACCAAAGAAAGCAATTTTACCCTTTTTATCTATAGGGTTTTGTTTAATACTTTTAATTCTCTCTCTAAATGGTTTAGCCGGGAAGGAGGGCAAACTCCGCCAATTGGCTAACCTACCAAATCCAAAGGGTAATTTTCGGATATACTTTCTACCATCTTTCCCTTCGGAAGTAAATAGAGAAGTAGCCCAGGAAGCCTGACGTAAACCAAACTGGAATAAACCTTTTTTAGGTAAAATAGAACCCAGAATTAAATTTTGCATGCCTTCTAGAGGAATTTCTTCTCTAACTCGTTTACGAAGTTCCAATATTAGATTGGGTATATCAATATCACCCGGACAAAATTCACGGCATCGGCCACAACTAATACATAAATCCTGAATCTTTTCCGATTCACTGAAACCATCTAAAAAGGCTGTTAATAGGGCGCCTATCCCACCAGGATAAATATGACCATAAACATGCCCACTTAGTAGTTGATAGACAGGACAAACATTGATACAAGACCCACAACGTATACATTGCCCAACTTCCTTAAATATAGGGTCATTTAACATTTTCCTACGCCCATTATCTAGTAAAATTACGTGTAATTCCTTTTCCACAATATTACCATTGGCATCCAGTGTTTCCGCAGGACCGGAAATCATAGTAACATAACTGGTTAAGGTTTGGGCTGTAGCACTCTTAGGTAAAGCTTTAGCAATGGGTGCAATATCGTCAAACTTCTCTACCAATTTTTCATAACCAAGCAAAATAATGTGGACTGGTGGCAGAGTAGCAGTTAGGCGAGCATTTCCTTCATTGGTAAAAATACACATTGTACCGGTTTCGGCTACTGCAATATTACACCCTGAAATACCTATATCAGCAGTCAAAAAATCTTCTCTTAAATTTTTCCGGGCTAATTTTACCATTAAAGGAATATCAACTTCTACTTCATAACCTAAAGCATCAGAAAAAATATCAGCACATTTTTCCTTCGATAAGTGAATAGCCGGCATAACCATATGGGAAGGTTTCTCATTTATTTGCTGAATAATCCATTCACCTAAGTCTGTTTCTACCATTTCCAAAACATCTTCTAAATGTTTATTCAAATGGATTTCTTCGGAAGCCATGGATTTAGATTTTACAACCTTTTTAGCATTACGAGCTTTCGCAATATCTTTAATAATCCGGTAAACATCTTCACCATTTTCCGCTCTATGAACTTTAGTGCCTCTTTTGATCAAGTTTTCTTCAAATTGATCAGCTAGTTTTTCTAAATTATCTGCACCTTTGCTTTTTACATCTGCAACAACTTTTCGTAAGGCCTCAAAATCAATACCCTCATAAACTTTTGCCCTCGAAACGGGGAATTCTTCACCAAATTTACCCAGAGCTTTTCTAATACCTTTATTATTTAGGGCGGCTTCCACCCGGGCTTTAAAGGAATAATCTATTGGCATATTTTATTCACTCCTCTCACTCAAAAAATTTAACCAATACAGACAATTATTAATTTGCTGGGGCCGTGAACACCAATAGTAAGAACTCTTTCTATATCTGCAGTCTTACTGGGCCCGGTAACATAAGCAATATAATGAGCAGGATTTCCATTATAAACCTTTTGAATTACTTGTAGAGAATCAAATAAAGTATCAACTATTGTTTTAGTTTCAATAATAGCTAAATGAGTGGGTGGCAAAGTAGAGACTAATCTTTCATGAACACTTTGAGCATCTTGAACAATTGTACCTAGTTCAGCAATACCAATGTCAAATTCAGAGATACCAAAATCAGCCTGTTCAATTTTTTCTTGATCAAGGTCTAGACAGAGATCAATTTCTTCTTTTTGGGCAAGTTCATTTAGTGCTTCCGTACTTATCAAGGTTAACGGTGCACTAGCAGCAATTTTTACCTTAAAACCTTTCATTTCTTCTAGAATTGTTCTTTCGGCTTCTTCTTTAGTAGCTACTCGAATAACTTTAACAGTAAGTGCCTCCGCTTTTTCTTTAAATGACTTGAAAAGCTCTTCAGAACCGGCACCTTGTGGTAGATGGGGTCGCCAATCTACAGCTTGGTTATTCATTTTCCTCACTCCTCACAAAAAAATTAAAACATTCCAATAATTGAAGTATTCTTTTTTTCAGTAATTTATCCTGCTAAATGAAAAAAATAAATCTTTATTATTAGCGAGTGAGCGGGTGACTGGTGACATTCCAACATTCCAACTTAGATGAGGCGAAGCCCCTTATTTTTTCAATTTCGTAACAAGACAAAAGTGATCCCGCTCCCGCAAGCGATACCTCAA
>JBMNUR010000025.1:0-19695 GCA_050946395.1 Peptococcales bacterium | reverse complement strand
TTAACAGAAGAAAAATTACTTTTTAATGCGGAAAGAATTTTTAATATGGAAAGAATGTATAATGTGAAAAATGGGTTTTCTAGAAAAGACGATACCCTTCCTAAACGTTTTACTCAAGAACCTATGCCGAATGGTGCAAGTCAAGGCCAAGTAGTAGATTTAGAAACCATGTTGGATAATTATTATGCCGCTATGGGCTGGGATAACGACGGAATCCCTACCGAGAAAAAAATAAAAGAACTAGGACTATAGAAATTTAGGAATCAGGGTGTGTCCACTTTAAACAAGCCGCAAGGCTTGTTTTTATTTAGAGAATTGAGAGAGAAACATATCGTTTTCTTAAGCTTCTTATGCTAAAATGAAAAAGGTGAGAAGGGGTGGGAAAGATGAAGTTCTTATGGGAAATATTTATTACTTTTTTTAAAATTGGGGCCTTTACCTTTGGTGGAGGTTATGCCATGTTACCTTTAATCGAACACGAGGTAGTTACTAATAAAAAGTGGGTTAGTGAGGAAGACATAGTTGATGTTTTAGCCATTTCTCAGTCGGTACCGGGAGCTATTGCTATTAATTCTTCTACATTTATTGGTTATAAAATAGCCGGCTTAAGAGGTGCTTTTGCAGCCACCTTAGGAACAATACTACCTTCTTTTCTGATTATTTTAGTTTTAGCAGGTTTTTTAATAACATATAGTGATAATGTACTTATAAATAAAGTCTTTTATGGTATACGGGCAGTAGTTGTTGCTTTAATACTGTCTGCTGTATTCAAACTAGGAAAAAAGAGTATCACTGATATGCGTACTTTGATAATTGCTACAATTGCTTTTCTTTTACTAATAATTTTTGACTTTCATCCTATATTTGCTATTATTGGTGGGGGTTTTGTAGGTATAATATTACACAGTAAAATTTTGCTAAGTCAAGAACGTGAAGGAGATAATTAAATATGGTTTATCTACAGCTTTTTTTAGCCTTTGCGAAAATTGGTTTATTTAGTTTTGGGGGAGGATATGCCATGATCCCCCTTATCCAAAAAGAAATCGAGTCTCATAACTGGCTTACTCCCAAGGAGTTTATTGATATTATTGCAGTGGCAGAAACTACTCCAGGTCCTGTTGCGGTTAATTCTGCAACTTTTGTAGGATTTAAGGTTGCGGGGTTCTTCGGTTCTGTTGTCAGTACTATTGGTGTGGCTTTACCAAGTTTTATAATAGTATTAATGATTGCGGGTATTGTCAAAAAGTTTAGCGAAAACCCCATAATGAAGGGCATGTTATATGGAATCCGACCAGTAGTAATTAGTTTGATTCTGTTGGCTGCAGTTTTCGTAGGAGAAACCGTATTAATTTCTAAAGGCAGTTTTTTAGGGATAGACTGGATTAGCTTGGCTTTAGCATTCTTAGCATTTATAGGGATAGTTAAGTTTAAAATGCACCCCATATTATTAATTTTCTTGGCAGCAGTTAGTGGTGGATTTTTATTTTAAGTTCAAATATTTCCAGGAAAGGCGGAGGGAAATTGTATAATAGTAAATTAAAAGATTCCTTCACTGATAAGCTTTTCGAGGCAATTCTACTTTTGGAAAATGAGGAAGAGTGTTACCGGTTTTTTGAGGATATTTGTACTGTGAGTGAACTAAAATCTATTGCCCAAAGATTAGAAGTAGCCAAAATGTTGGCCGCCGAACGAACTTATACTGATATAGCCAGTGAAACTGGCGCAAGTACTGCTACCATTAGTAGGGTGAAAAGATGCTTGAATTATGGAGCTGATGGGTATAAGCTTATTCTGAAGAAATTACAAGAAAACAATAAAGAATAGGGGAGTGGGTTAATTGTTGGTCATACCGGCCATGGATATAAGGTGTGGCAAATTTGTGCATTTGTTATCTTTGCCGGCTTGGGAGGAATTAATAGGTAATGATGATCCTGTTGATGTGGCCAAGTGGTGGAAGAAACAAGGGGCAAATATGCTGCATATTACTGATTCAGATGGCTCATTTAAAGGTCAGCCAGAAAATCTTGAGGTGATTAAGGAAATTGTCACTTCCGTTGGGCTACCTTTGCAGGTTTCTGGTGGAATCCGTACCCTAAAACATATTGAAGATGTTTTAGCTGCAGGTGTCTCTAGAGTTGTTTTAGGTACCATTGCTACTCGAGAACCGGAGCTTATTGGACAAGCTTGTAAAGAATTTGGTGACCGAGTAGTGGTAGGGATTGAAGGTAGAAATAATATGGTTGCAGTTGAAGGATGGAATCAACCTACGGAATGGTCCATTATTGAAACTGCTGAAAATCTTAAAGAATTAGGTGTAGAGCGAGTTGTCTTTAATGATACTAGACGTGATGGCTCTCTTAAAGGTCCTAATCTTAAAATGGCTAAAGACTTAGTGGAAAAGGTGGGTCTTAAGGTGATAATTTCCGGTGGAGTATCCTCTTTGGAGGACTTAAGGGAAATTGCAGAGGTTTCACCTTTAGGTATTGAGGGTGTCATAGTTGGTAAGGCTCTATATACCGGTGCTATTAATTTTAAAGATACCTTAAAAGTTATTTAAATAATTGAGTATAACCTCTCGTTGAGTACGGATACTAATAACGGGAGGTGTTTTTTATATGGTTCAAGAACCGGAAAAAAAACAAAAGAAAAAATGGGGCTTTTGGAACCTGGGTGACAAGGAAACTTACGAGTTTAGTAAAGAATTTGATCCAGAGAATCCCCATAAAATGTTTGAAAAGGTTAGAGATATTGATGTAGATGGCCAAGGAACGAAAAAAAGCTAGTGGGGAAAATCCCCCTAGCTTTTTGAACTAGGATTTCTATATATTGATCTCCATTGAATACTAGTTTGTAATAAATTATAATTATATATAAAGAAAGTTTAGTTGAGTTATCCAGAGCATCACTTATCTCCCATTTTAGAAGGGGAGTAGTCTTAGTGGTGGTTAGTTATTGGATAAGATCCTCCCTTAGAGAGAGGTGAATAAGCTAAGATGAAACGAAATTTATTAATAATGTATCTCATCCTGAAGATTTTGTTTTTTTGCTATGTAAATCCCTTTAACGCAAATATTTCAGGGCAGGAGATGCAAAGAATAAAGCAATCTCTATATTATACAGCAATACAAGAGGATATATTTAATATACCCATAGAGCCTAGGTATGAGGTTAAAGGCTTGGATGTACTTACTAATTTAGGTTATGAACAGGCCCGAATTTTATTTGGGGCAAATAGCATTTTCAAGTCCCTAGGAATTGGCCATTTTTCGAAGGTTGATATTATTCAAACAAGGAATAAAATTCAGCCTCTTGAGGCAAATGCTAACAAATATAAAGTTACTTCTCTTAGCTATGAAACTATTAGCAATAAAATTAATCCAGTAAATAATAAGATAAATTCTAACTATGATTCGGAGGATATTGCTGCCGAGGTGGAGGAGCAATTAGTAGCTCATTTTCCGCGGGATGACTTGGAAGGACTGCCATACGCCTTTTGTTTATTGTTTAGGGCAATAAATTAAAGACCAGGGAGGTGGCACAGCCTATGAGCTGTGGTGCGTATGAGTAGCCTAATACATGTTGGTATTGATGTTGGATCTACGACGATTAAGTTAGTTATATTAAATCATAAGAAGGAGTTGATATATAGTAAATATGAACGGCATTATGCAGCTATTAAAGAAAAACTGCAATTGATTCTTATAGATGCCTATAAAATGTTCAAGGATGCTAAATTAACAATAACAATTACCGGCTCTGGTGGAATCAATATTGCTGATAGCATGGGCGTTCCTTTTACTCAGGAAGTTATAGCGGCCACCCAAACCATTAAAACTTTTTATCCCCAAACTGATGTGGCCATTGAATTAGGGGGAGAAGACGCCAAAATTATCTATTTTACAGATGGTATGGAACAAAGGATGAATGGTACTTGTGCAGGAGGTACAGGTTCATTTATAGATCAAATGGCTACTTTGCTTAAAGTAGATCCAAGTGGTTTAAATGAATTGGCTAAACATTATGATACCATTTACCCTATAGCTGCTAGATGCGGAGTTTTCGCTAAAACTGATATGCAACCCCTTTTAAATGAAGGTGTAGCTAGAGAAAATATTGCAGCATCTGTTCTTCAAGCAGTAGTTATCCAAACTATTAGTGGTTTAGCTTGTGGGAGACCCATAAGGGGCAATGTAGCCTTTTTAGGAGGACCGTTATTCTTTCTTTCCGAATTGAGAAAGAGATTTATAGAGACTTTGCAATTGGAGAAAAACCAGATAATCTTTCCCCAAGAATCACAGCTTTGTGTAGCAATCGGGGCTGCCCTAGCTTCGAGAAATAATGAGCCGATTTTCTTTACATCTTTAATAAATAAAATTAAAAAACTGAATGATTTAGTTATGGTTGAAACAAATAGGTTAAGACCACTGTTTAGCAATCAAGGGGAATATGAGGAATTCAGATTAAGGCATGAGGATTATCGGGTTAAAAGAAAAGCAATAGAAACTTTTAAAGGAGATTGCTTTTTAGGTATCGATGCTGGCTCTACTACAACTAAGGTAGCACTTATTGATGGAGAAGGGGCACTTTTATATACCCATTATGGTAGTAACCAGGGTAGCCCCCTCAAGTCAACAATCAAGGTACTAAAAGAACTTTATAGTCTTTTACCACCGGAAGCGAAAATTGCTAACTCTACGGTTACAGGCTACGGTGAAGGTTTAATAAAAGCTGCCTTAAATATTGATATTGGTGAAATAGAAACAATAGCCCACTATAAAGCTGCAGAGTTTTTTTGTCCCGGGGTGGATTTTGTCCTTGATATCGGTGGTCAAGATATGAAATGCCTCAAAATAAAAGACGGGGTTATTGAGAGTATCCTCTTAAATGAAGCTTGTTCATCAGGATGTGGCTCATTTTTAGACACTTTTGCAAATTCCTTAGGTATGAACATTGAAGATTTTGCACAAGAAGCCTTGGGCGCACCAAATCCTCTAGATCTTGGTTCCAGGTGTACTGTGTTTATGAACTCTCGGGTTAAACAGGGGCAAAAAGAAGGTGCATCAATAGGTGATATTTCGGCAGGATTATCCTATTCAGTAGTAAAAAATGCTCTCTTTAAAGTAATTAAAGTGAAAAGTCCCCAGGAGTTAGGAGAAAAAATTGTAGTCCAGGGGGGTACTTTTTATAATGATGCAGTTTTGAGAAGCTTTGAAATCTTAGCTGAGAGAGAAGCTATAAGACCGGATATTGCAGGTATTATGGGAGCTTTTGGAGCAGCTCTTATAGCCAAAGAAAGGAGTTTAGATGGTCAGGAAACAAGCCTCTTGACTAAAGAAGAATTAGGAAAATTCGATTTTCACACGACTATATCCAGATGTGGGTTATGTGCCAATAATTGTTTACTGACTATCAACGAATTTGCAAATGGTGCTAGGTTTATTTCCGGGAATAGGTGTGAAAGAGGAGCAGGCGGGGAAAAAGAACAGAATCGGTTACCTAATTTGTTTAAATATAAATATCAAAGAGTCTTTAAGTATAAACCTCTAAAGATTTCCGAAGCCAGGAGAGGAACTGTAGGAATCCCTAGAGTCTTAAATATGTATGAGAACTATCCTTTCTGGTTTACCTTCTTTACGGAACTAGGATTTAGGGTTCAATTATCAGACCGTTCATCTAACAAGATTTATGAGAAGGGTATCGAAACAATACCCTCGGAGTCTGTCTGTTATCCTGGCAAATTGGTTCATGGGCATATAATGAACTTGGTAGAAAAAGGCCTCGAGTTTATCTTTTATCCTAGTATTACCCATGAACAAAAGGAAGATCAAGAAGCTGATAATCACTTTAATTGTCCTATTGTCATCTCCTATCCTGAAGTTATTAAGAATAACATTGATATTCTTAGAGAAAAGAACATCCTATTCATGAAACCCTTTTTGCCTTATGATAATCCCAGGAAAATGGCAAAAAGATTAATTGAAGAGCTGAAAGTATTTAATATTAGTAAAAAAGAAATTGAAGAAAGTCTTTCAAAAGCATACCTAGAACAGGAAGCTTTTAAACGTGATATACAAAAAGCTGGTGAGGAGACTTTAGAGTACATCAATCGGGAAAAAGTTACAGGAATAGTACTTGCAGGTAGACCTTATCATATTGATCCTGAGATAAATCATGGAATTCCAGAAATGATTAATTCCCTAGGCATGGCAGTCTTAACGGAAGACTCAGTTGCTCATCTTGGAGAAGTTAAAAGGCCCCTTAGAGTGGTAGATCAGTGGGTATATCATTCCCGGCTTTATGCTGCTGCTAGTTTCGTAGCCAAAGAGAAAAATTTAGAATTAGTACAGTTAAATTCCTTTGGTTGTGGTTTAGATGCTGTTACTACCGATCAAGTAGCGGAAATTTTACATGGCCAAGGTAAAATCTATACAACTCTAAAAATTGATGAGGGTAATAATTTAGGGGCAGCTCGAATAAGACTTCGCTCCCTCAAGGCGACAATCATAGAAAGGGAGCAAAAGGGTTTCATTCTTAAAGGGGGCGATAGCCAGTATAAAAAAGTTCCCTTTACCAAAGAAATGAAACGAAGGCATACTATTTTGGTACCAGAAATGTCTCCCATCCATTTTCAGTTTCTAGAAGAGGCTTTTCGGCTATCTGGTTATAATTTGGTGGTGCTTCCGGCAATGGATAGAGAAGCTATTGATGAAGGTCTAAAGTATGTCAATAATGACGCTTGTTATCCAGCCATAATTGTAATCGGACAGTTAATAAATGCGTTAAAATCAGGTAAGTATGATGTGGAAAACACTTCAGTTATCATGTCGCAAACTGGTGGAGGTTGTAGAGCTACCAATTATATCGGCTTATTAAGAAAGGCTCTTTTCGATGCAGGTTTTCCTAATGTCCCTGTAATATCTATTAATGCCAACGGGATGGAGAAAAATCCGGGCTTTAAATATTCTTTAGGTTTAATTCATAGAGCTCTGATGGCCTTAATATATGGGGATCTTTTAATGAGTGTATTGTATAGAATCAGACCTTATGAAAAAATTAAGGGTTCAGCTAATGTTCTTTATGAAAAGTGGGTAAAAATTTGTCTGAATTCTTTAAAACATGCTAAACAAAAGGTATTTAAGGAAAATATACGGGAAATTGTAAAAGAGTTTGATGAATTAGAAATAACCAATGAAGTTAAGCCTAAGGTGGGTCTAGTTGGAGAAATTCTTGTTAAATTTCATCCTATGGCCAATAATAATGTAGTCAACATCATAGAGGCTGAGGGTGCAGAAGCGGTAATGCCCGGTCTCACAGATTTTTTATTGTATTGCGCTTATGATAAAGATTATAACTACAAATATTTATCCGGAAGCAAGCTTTCCCAGGTTTATGGTAATGCGGCTATCAAGATTATTGAGTTTTATCGGCGTACATATCGGGAAGCGTTGGCCCTTAGCAATAGATTTTATGCGCCGAAATCAATAGAGGAAATAGCCCAAGGAGCGAAAACTGTAGTTTCTTTAGGTCATCAAACCGGGGAAGGTTGGTTTTTAACTGGTGAAATGGTAGAACTCATTAATTCTGGGGTAAAGAACATCATCTGTATGCAGCCCTTTGCCTGTTTACCAAACCATGTAACTGGAAAAGGCATGATCAAGGAATTAAAAAGGGTTTATCCCGGAACTAATATTGTTGCTATCGATTATGACCCAGGTGCAAGTGAAGTAAATCAGTTAAACAGAATAAAACTTATGCTTTCGACAGCTTTTGAAAATTTAGTTGAATCTAATTGTCTTCGCCCTGAGGTTAAATTTGATTCCCAATGTACCGGTGAGGAAACTTGTATCAGTGAACAAATTGAGAGTTGTCAATTTATTAGTTAAATGGAAAAGGACACACCATAGAGTAAGCGGGAAGCAAGATACAAGAAATAAGCAGGTCATTCCCCAACAAGTGGAGCCCCTATTTTAGGGGCTCTAAAATTTAGTCGATGGTTTAACATACCCAGAGGGTGAATTCCATCTAAAGCAAGTTACCTCTATGGAGGAGAAAAAGTAGGGTCAAAAAAACAGGTTGATGGGTTAGATAGATAAAGAGAGAATGGCGGCCTAAAAAACTAATAGGATTTTTAGCTGGCGGTGAAAATTTAAAGAGACTCTGTTTTTCTGGATAAAAGATTCTTCCCATGGCTATCCCCCATAGGAAAACGCCAAAGTAAGGAAAAAGGGGGTAATAGTCCAAAGCAGCGTAATTACTAGTAGTTAGTCCTAGGGGTATTAAAAAATTATGGGCTAAAGTTACGTTGGAAAAAACATTTCCCATAAGGATAATGCTCAGGCCTAGTAATAATAATAGGAAGGGTGAAAGTTTTTTAAAAAATGGATAAAGAAGAATACTAACACCAATCAAATGTAAGATACCAAAATTGATATAAGTGTTTGGGTCATAAATATAAGTAAGTGCTGTGATTATATAAGCAAAAAATAAAATTTTTATAGCTCGTTTAAAATTGTTTTTACTTAAAGAGGAACTGATTCCGGTAAGAGTAATAAACATAATGGCCGAAGATAGACCGATAATATCAACAATTCCAGTAGTATAATCAATATTAAAGTTATAAAATTCACTTAAATCGTATAATAAATGAAATAAACTCATCAAGATAATGGCAATTCCTCGAAAAAAATCTATCTCCCAGATTCGATTGTGCCGTTTTTCCTGTTGCATGGTTGATCTCCCCTTAAAATTTAACAATTCAATTATAACCTCCAAGTAAATTATAATAAAGTAAATTAGCAAAAGAGTGAAATAGTATAGTTGATTCCGGTTATGGAACCTAGTGTCCATCCACTATCGTCTAATATTATTTACAGGTAAACCCTGTTAATGTGTGTTCATAGATGTTTAAGTAATTCTGATCAGCAGACTTTTCTGAATTATGTCAAGTTCATATATATAGGGAATTCCGGCAAATTTCTTAATTATCGCAAGTTCTCTTTGGAACTTAATCTTTTTTTCTGAAAATTAGAAAATATCATCGTATTCTTCACAAAGTCCTATTGAAAAGGTATAATTGTGTTTAGGATTGCAACACAAAAATAAATTAATATGAGGAGTGAGGAGTAATGAAGAAGGTTATGAAAACCATGGATGGTAATACGGCGGCAGCATATGTGTCTTACGCCTTTACTGATGTAGCTGCTATCTTCCCTATTACCCCTTCATCAACCATGGCTGAACTTGTTGATGAATGGAGTGCCAATGGTAAGAAAAACATTTTCGGTCAGACTGTTACAGTTACTGAAATGCAGTCTGAGGCCGGTGCAGCTGGTGCTGTTCACGGTTCTTTAGCAGCCGGTGCATTAACTACTACTTTTACCGCCTCCCAAGGTTTACTATTAATGGTTCCCAATATGTATAAAATTGCTGGTGAGTTATTGCCAGGCGTTTTTCATGTTACCGCCCGTGCCATTGCCGGACATGCATTATCAATTTTTGGTGATCATTCTGATGTTATGGCTTGCCGTCAAACAGGATTTGCCTTGCTTGCATCCGGCAGTGTCCAGGAAACTATGGATTTAGCCGGTGTTGCCCATTTAGCTTCGATTAAATCTAGAGTTCCTTTCCTTCACTTTTTTGATGGCTTTAGAACATCTCATGAAATTCAGAAAATCGAAGTTATTGATTATGAAGTGTTCAATAACTTAGTTGATCATGATGCTATCCAAGCTTTTAGGGATCGGGCTCTAAATCCTGAAAGTCCCGTGTTAAGGGGAACTGCTCAAAACCCTGATATCTTCTTCCAAGCTAAAGAAGCAGCTAATCCCTTCTATGAAGCTGTACCGGATGTAGTAGCTGAATATATGAAAGAAATAAGCAAAATTACCGGTAGAGAATACTTACCATTTAACTATTACGGAGCACCAGATGCTGAACATATAGTTGTAGCTATGGGTTCTGTCTGTGAAGCATTAGAAGAAACAGTTGATTACTTAAATGCTCAAGGTGAAAAAGTCGGGGTACTTAAAGTCCATTTATATAGACCTTTCTCAGCAAAATATTTCTTTAATGTCTTACCAAAAACAGTTAAAAAGATTGCTGTTTTAGATAGATGTAAAGAACCTGGTGCTTTAGGTGAACCATTATATCTTGATGTTCGTTCTTTATTCTATGGTCAAGAAAATTCCCCACTTGTAGTTGGTGGTCGCTATGGGCTAGGTTCAAAAGATGTAACTCCTACTCAACTTAAAGCGGTATTTGATAATCTAAAATTAGATACACCAAAAGATGGATTTACGATAGGTATTGTTGATGATGTTACATATACTAGCTTACCAATTACTGAAAAAATCAGTACAGCTAGTAAGGGTACTACCCGTTGTAAATTCTGGGGTTTTGGCTCAGATGGTACAGTAGGTGCCAATAAAGATGCCATTAAGATTATCGGTGATAATACTGATCTTTATGCCCAAGGGTATTTTGCTTACGATTCTAAAAAATCCGGTGGCGTAACAATTTCTCACCTTCGTTTTGGTGAAAAACCCATTAGATCTACCTATTTGATTGATACTGCCGATTTTGTAGCTTGTCATAAACCATCATATATTCATCAATATGAAGTTTTAGAAGGCTTAAAACCAGGTGGCACTTTCCTCTTAAACTGCATCTGGAAACCTGAAGAATTAGATGAAAAACTTCCTGCCAAAATGAAAAAATACATTGCAGAAAATAATATTAATTTCTACATTATTAACGCTGTAGAAATTGCCCAGGAAATAGGCTTAGGTGGCAGGATTAACATGGTTATGCAGTCCGCTTTCTTTAAATTGGCTAATGTTATTCCTTATGATGATGCAGTAACTTATATTAAAGATGCTATTAAAAAGACTTATGGTAGAAAAGGTGACAAGATAGTTCAAATGAACTATGCTGCTGTAGATAAAGCATCTGAAGCATTAATAAAAGTTGAAGTACCTGCTGCCTGGGCAGAAGTTGAAGCATTAGATGAAGTTGCTGCTACCCGAGATGTTCCAGAGTTTATCAAAAATGTTGTTGAACCTATGAACGCCCAACAAGGTGACAAACTTCCCGTAAGTACTTTTGTAGGTAGAGAAGATGGTACTTTCCCACAAGGCACCGCAGCTTTTGAAAAACGGATGATTGCTGTTAATGTTCCTGAATGGCAAATGGATAGTTGTATTCAATGTAACCAATGTTCTTATGTTTGCCCTCATGCAGCAATTAGACCTTTCTTAATAAATGAAGAAGAAATGAACAATGCACCGGAAGGTTTTGTAGCGAAAAAAGCTATTGGCAAACAATTAGAAGGTTTACAGTTTAGAATCCAAGTAAGTCCATTAGATTGTACCGGTTGTGGTAGCTGTGCCAACGTGTGTCCGTCCAAACAAAAGTCTTTAGTTATGAAACCTGTTGAGGAACAAGTTGCTAAAGAAGCTGCTAATTGGGAATATGCAGTTAATAAAGTTACAATCAAAGACAATCTATGGAATTTAGAGACCCTTAAAGGTAGTCAATTTGCTCAACCATTATTAGAGTTTTCCGGAGCGTGTGCTGGTTGCGGTGAAACACCTTATGCCAAACTTGTAACTCAATTGTTTGGTGATAGAATGTTGATTGCTAATGCTACCGGTTGTTCTTCTATCTGGGGTGGATCTGCACCAAGTACCCCATACTGTACTAATAAAGAAGGTAAAGGTCCGGCTTGGTCTAACTCCTTATTTGAAGACAATGCTGAATATGGTTTAGGTATGGCTTTAGCAACTAAGAAAATTAGAGAAAAAATTGCTCTTTTAATGGAAGAAGCATTGAGTTTAGATATTTCCGCTGAATTAAAAGAAGCTTTCCAGGCTTGGTTAGACGGAAAAGAAGATGCTAAAGCTTCTAAAGCAGCTGCGTATAAAATCTTACCTTTATTAGAAAAGGTAGAAAATGAAGTTGTAAAAGAAATTGCTAATAGAAAAGATTTCTTAGTTAAGAGATCCCAGTGGATTTTTGGTGGAGACGGCTGGGCTTATGACATCGGTTATGGTGGTTTAGACCATGTTCTTGCTTCTGGTGAAGATATTAATGTTTTAGTCTTCGATACAGAAGTATATTCCAACACCGGTGGCCAGTCTTCCAAAGCTACACCTGTCGCTGCAGTTGCTAAGTTTGCTGCTTCCGGTAAGAAAATCAAAAAGAAAGACCTAGGCATGATTGCAGCTACTTATGGTTATGTTTATATAGCTCAAATTGCTATGGGTTCTAATATGAATCAAGCTTTAAAAGCATTAGCTGAAGCAGAAGCTTATCCGGGTCCATCCTTAGTTATTGCCTATGCTCCATGTATTAACCATGGTATTAAGGCCGGCATGGGTAGTGCTATGGAAGAAATGAAACGAGCCGTAGAATGTGGTTATTGGCATTTATGGAGATATAATCCTCTTCTCAAAGAAGAAGGTAAGAATCCATTTATCCTAGATTCTAAAGAGCCTACCGGTAACTTCAAAGAATTCTTAATGGGTGAAGTACGTTATGCATCCTTAGTTAAGGCATTCCCTGAAGTTGCAGATGAATTATTTGAGTTAGCCGAGAAGTCCGCTAAGGAAAGATACGAAACATACAAAAGAATGGCAGAAGGCTGCTAGCTGCTAATTAAAAGGGTGTGGACATTGTCCACACCCTTTTTTGAGTCTATTAGTGGAAGAAAAATTCTATTTCTTCCTTCCTACCTCTTAAATAATTGGTCTTGTGTGTACCCTTTCTTGATAATAAATCTGGATATATGCTGATAAAATATGCTATATTAATAACTGAAATCTTAGTCTTAATCTAGCTAAGGAAAACTCACCCATTAGGGACAAAGAACGGAGCGTATTTGATGTTTGTCAAAAAGCAAGTGCAAAAATACTCGGAAAGAAGCGGATTAAAGGAAGATGAGGTCTTTTTAGCCTTAGAAGAAAGAATCACTATTTTCTTAAATAATCTAAAAATAATTTCACTACTTTGTTCTCCTAATAATTTAGAAGAACTAGCTTTAGGTTTTCTCTATGGGGAAGGCCTTGTCTGCTCCAATAGTGATTATTGGGAGATAGAAGTAAATAAAGATGAGAAAGAAGTATATGTATATGCTGAGGAATCAAAAAATATGCAAAAGCTTTTAGAAGGGGGAACCCTTACTTCCGGTTGTGGCCGGGGAATAACCTTTTCCCGGCAGGAGAAAATCCATAGACGTCTTAAATCAAATCTTAATCTGGAATTAAATCAAATTTTGCACTATACCAATTGCTTCCAACGAGAAACTTTGTTTGAAAACAATACAGGCGGAATTCACAATGCTGGTTTACTAACAAATGGTGAATTAGTAATACGGAAAGATGTAGGTAGACATAATGCAGTAGATAAAATTAATGGATATTGTCTATTTAATAGTATAGAGATCGAGAACGAGGTTCTATTTTTAACCGGTAGAATATCTTCAGAAATAGTTATGAAAGGGGCAAAAATGCAGATACCTTTTATTGTATCTCTATCAGGAGCTACTTCATTAGCGATAGAACTAGCCCAAGAATTTGGCATTACTATCTTTGGTTATGTTCGGGGTAAGAATGCAGTTATCTATTAAGGAGAGGGACACACCTCTATTTAGGGATTCATTTTAGGTCGGAGGAATATCCCCAACGAATGGATTCATTACAGGCTGGGGGAATCTTGCCTCTTGTTTCTTGTTTCTTGAATGAGGAATGACCCCAACGAATAAGCATAAAAAATGGTAAAGAGTGGGATATTATTAGGAAAGTACATAAGAAGGATGTGGCCTATGAATATCCCAAAGTTTAAAAGAATACCCAATCATATTGGTTTCATACCAGACGGTAACCGCAGGTGGGCACAGCTGAGAGGATTACCCAAACAAGCTGGTTATCATTTCGGGATTGACCCCGGATTTGAATTATATAAAATATGTTTGGAATTAGGCGTTAAGGAACTAACATTTTACGGTTTCACTCAGGATAATACCAAAAGGCCAGCCGAACAAACCAAGGCTTTCCAGAAAGCATGTGTTGATGCTGTTATGAAACTTGCTTTTCAAGATGCAGATTTGTTAGTAATAGGAAACACCGAATCACCTATGTTTCCTAAAGAATTAATTCCTTTTACGAAAAGGGTCCAGTTTGGTAAAGGACTAATTAAGATAAATTTTTTAGTTAATTATGGTTGGAATTGGGATCTTAATTATACATTGAAAAACAAGGTTTTTAATGGTGACTGGCATTATGATAGTTTAATAAAAAGCATTGCTTCTTCCGATATTTCCCGTATAGATTTAATCGTACGATGGGGTGGCAGACGAAGATTAAGTGGCTTCTTGCCGGTTCAATCAATCTATGCTGATTTTTATATCATTGATGAGCTGTGGCCTGACTTCCAACCGGAGCAGTTTTATAGAGCCTTAGAGTGGTATCAGGAGCAGGACGTAACCCTAGGGGGATAATGCATTAGTTGCACGAGTTGACGAGTAGGCGAATAAACATTAAAACGAAGGGAGAGATATTAATGATCGGTGAAGAAATGATGGAGTTTAAAAATTGGGCGGTAGTTGGTGATGTATTAAATCAAGAAAAGTATGCCTATAAAATTGTTAAACGTTTGGAAAAAGGCAATTATAATGTGTTTAAGGTTAACCCACGTTCTAAGAGTGATCAGGTCTATAAATCTTTAAAAGATATAAAGGAAAAAATTGATGTAATAGATTTAGTAATTCATCCCAAAGTAGGTATGAGGGTTATCGAAGAGGCTAAAGAAGTAGGCATTAATAAGGTTTTGATTCAGCCTGGTGCTGAAAGCGAAGAAATTTTAAACTATTGTCAAGAAAATAATATTCATGCTTTTCAAGGGTGTGTTTTAGTTGAATTAAGTAAAAAAGGAGTAAGGGAGTAAGATTATCTTGGCTAAGTATAATTTTAAATGTAAAAAATGTTTAGGGAAGTTTACAATAGAGGTTACACAAGATATTAAACCCAAACAAGTTTGCCCCCACTGTGGTTCACAAGAAATAAAAGTTGATTATGAACAACCGGAAATGCCGGATAAGTTTGAAAAGGATAATATACATATTTTTTGTGCAATGAAGTAAGTGTTAAAGGAATTATTCTTTTCCATATAGAAGTAATATTAAGATTTACCTAAGTAAAGCACCGCATAGGTGCTTTTTCGCTAGGTGGAACCAAAGAGTAGGTGATGAAATGTATTACGTTAATAAAAATTTCGTTAATCTAGTACGCACCTTTATTCCCTTAGGAATAACACTTTCATCGGGTTTTTTCTTAGATAGTTTGGCCCCTGTTAAAAATTTATCCTTGATTTTTTTAGCGGTTGGACTTGTAAGCAATTTATATTATCCGCAAATTGTGATTATTGAGGACAAAAACTTAAAGCTAAAGCTTACATTATCTAAAAAATATAAAGAATACAAACTAGAGGGCCTTCTAGTAAGTGTTGATAAAAGGGCTCGTTATCTAATCCTAAATTTAGACCGTAAGTATCGGTTAGATGTAACTACCATGTCTAAAGAACTCTATTATCAATTAAAACCTTATATAAAGATTCAAAACTAATAGTTGTAAAATAATTTAATTTATAAAATATAATTAAGAAAGGACAATTTTGAAAGGAATATGGCTCCTTTTGTCAAAGAAGGAGGTAATGAGGATGATTATTTGGGAAAACTCATCTTAACTATCTAAGAGAATACAATAATTTGGCAAAATAGTTTTAATTATAAATTTAGGGGGAATATTTGTGTCAAAAAAAATTAAGGCGGCGATTATTGGGCCGGGAAACATAGGAATAGATCTTATGTATAAACTTCAAGATAGTAAATATCTTGAGTTGGACACTGTAGTGGGAATCATCCCTGAATCAGAAGGGTTAGCCATAGCCAGGGAAAATGGTTTTAATACTTCTCATGAAGGAATCAAAGCCATTCTTGATAATGAAGAAATTAAAATAGTTTTTGATGCAACAGGTGCTAAACCACATCATATGCATGCTCCCCTTCTAAAAGAAAAAGGTAAAATTGCTATAGACTTAACACCGGCTGCGGTAGGGCCTTATGTGGTTCCAGTAGTAAATTTGGATGCTCATTTGGATTGTCTCAATATAAATATGGTAACTTGTGGTGGTCAGGCTACCATACCTATTGTGGCAGCTATCAATAAAGTAGCCGATGTAAAGTACGCAGAAATAGTAGCTACCATTTCCAGTAAAAGTGCCGGACCTGGAACTAGACAAAATATTGATGAATTTACTCAGACGACTGCCCGGGGACTTATGGAAGTGGGTGGTGCGGATCATGGTAAAGCCATTATTATTTTAAATCCGGCTGAACCTCCGATTATGATGCGAGATACTATTTATACGAAAGTAGCCAACCCTGACGCTAATGAAATTACTAAAGCGGTAGAAGAAATGGTAGCAAAGGTAAGATTATACGTACCTGGCTATCAACTTAAGGTTCCTCCTATTGTTGACGGAGATAAAGTAACTGTAATGTTGGAGATAGAGGGAGCTGGTCATTATCTTCCTAAATATGCGGGCAATTTAGATATCATGACTGCTGCTGCCAAAGCCGCCGGGGAAAGAATCGCAGAAAATATTCTTAATAAGAGTGCGAAGGAGGCTAAATAAATGGTTAAAAAAATTAGGATAATTGACTCTACTTTAAGAGATGGTATGCATGCAGTAAGTCATAAATTTACGCCTTCGGATATGGCGGAAATAGCCAGAAAGCTGGATGAAGCAGGAGTAGATACTATCGAGATTGGACACGGCGATGGCTTAGGTGGTTCATCTTTTCAGTACGGATTTGCAGCTTATTCTGATGAAGAATATTTAAAAGCTGTTTCCCAAGTATTAACAAATGCTAAATTAGATGTTTTGCTACTACCTGGTATTGGTACCAAAAAAGAATTAGAAGCTTCTTATAGGTATGGAGCTAAAGTTGTGAGAGTAGCTACTCATGTAACCGAAGCGGACGTAGGAGAACAACATATTAAACTAGCCAAAGATTTAGGCATGGAAGCCATTGGTTTTTTAATGATGGCCCATATGGCTGACGTAAAAAAAATTGTTGAACAAGCTAAATTATTTGAAAGCTATGGTGCAGATATAGTTTACGTTACTGACTCAGCAGGTGCATTAACTCCTCAAGGAGTTTATGAGAGAATAAAAGCAGTTAAAGAAAATGTAGCAATACCCGTAGGACATCATGCCCATAATAATCTAGGCTTGGCTGTGGCCAATACTTTAGCTGCTATTGAAGCTGGTGCTGACGTAGTTGATGCTACTTGTAAAGGTTTAGGTGCCGGAGCAGGTAACACGCAAATGGAGGTATTGGTAGCGGTTTTACATAAACTAGGATATGAAACAGGTATAGATCTATATAAAATAATGGATGTAGCCGATGATGTAGTAAGCCCCAAAATGCATAGGCCCCAAGTAATTGATAAAAACTCTTTGACTATCGGCTATGCTGGTGTCTATGGCAGTTTCTTACTACATGCTTTACGGGCCGCTGATAAATTTGGTGTGGATGCTAGAGATATTTTATTTGAAATGGGACAAAGAAAGACCGTAGGTGGTCAAGAAGATATGATTGTGGATGTGGCCTATGAATTGAGTAAAAAAAGGGCCTAGGATTTTTCCCTAGACCCATAGAGTGGAGGAGATAAGAGGAGTTGTTCAATATCTAGTATGTTCAGTTTTAATAGGGCTTATACAAAGTAATGTAACTTTTTTTTAAAAAAAAATAATGGTTTCTTAATCGATGACAACTCCTTAATAGCTTCGAATTTATAGCAGTAGCTAAAAAATGGTTAGGATTTCCTAACCGCTTTTTATTATTCGTAGAAAATTATATTATGCTATTATGTATAGAAAAAGATGTGAGTGTTTTGATAATAGAGATACTACATCACTTGCCATATTTACTTTAGATATTCAGAGAGGTTATTAAAAAATGCATAGCAGAAAATTTCAAACTAACGGTGCTATATTGGTGATAATAGCCGCAATGCTTTGGGGGACTACAGGGACTACTCAAGCCCTTGCTCCTCCAGGAGCTTCTTCGTTAGCAATTGGAGCAGTTCGGTTGGCCTTAGGAGGAATGGTTCTTTTAATTTTTTCCTTCCTAAAAGGTTCTTTTAAAGGTATTCAAAGGTGGCCCATTCCTACTACCCTAGCAGCCGCAGCAAGTATGGCTCTTTATCAACCTTTTTTCTTTGCAGGAGTTTCCAAAACAGGTGTAGCAGTAGGGACAATTGTGGCTATTGGTAGTTCACCGGTTTTTGCCGGTATTTTGGCTTATTTTATCCGCGGCGAAAAACCTGGTAGTAGGTGGCTTTTAGCTACAGTTTTAGCTATTGTAGGCAATATTTTTCTTATTTTTTCAGAAAATACTCTTAGTATGAATATAATGGGTATAATTTTTGCTTTATGTGCAGGTTTAGCTTATGCTTTATATACTCTAGCAAGTAAAAAGCTTTTAGAAACTTATTCATCAGATATGGTAGTAGCTGTTGTATTTACATTAGGTGCAGTATTATTATTTCCATTATTAATTACTAATGATTTAAGTTGGCTGGTTAGTTTTCAAGGTGTTGTGGTTGCATTACATCTGGGGATATTAACAATTGCAGTTGCCTATTCTTTATTCGTAAGAGGACTAAAGAAAGTTTCAGTTGCAGATGCAGTCACTTTGACACTAGCTGAGCCTCTAACTGCGGCAATACTTGGCATTTTCTTTTTAGGAGAAAAGGTTAAACCTTTGGCTGTAATAGGTATTTTACTCTTATTTACCGGAATAGTAGTGTTATCAATTAACTTTAACAGGGAAAACAACTAGTTGGGGAATAAAAAAAGGATTAATGGAAATATTAAGTTAAAAGTATTTACCAATTTTTAAAGGAAACCTTTTTGTTGTTCGTTTTACGGATTTATATCGGCTAGCGGTAAATATAATTTCCAAGAAATAATAACAAAAAAGTTGAGGACCATTTATGAAAAATAATAAGAAATTACTTGAAAAGCTAGAAGCATTTTATAAATTAGAGGAGTTTCAGGTTGCTTACTATAAAGCTCAGGTGTCAGAATCACAAAATGAATATTACCGCAGAGCATTTAGTAAAATGGTTGATATCGAAAGTAATCATGCCAAGTATTTCGCTGAACAATTGACAATTTTGGATATCGAGGTTCCTAAACTTACCGGTTCTTTATTTACCTTAGCCGGATCAATCCTCGGGGAATCTGTGGAGTTGACCGGTTCCCTAAATACCCTTAAACTGGGAATAAAATTAGAATCGAAAGCCATTGAGATGTATAAAATCTTTATCGAAGAAACCAAAGATTATCCGGTTATTCATAATACTCTTTGGGATTATCTTCTCGAAGAAGAATTTCATACTCTTTGGATGAAAGATTATCTTGATAAATTTAGAGAAAAATAAGTAGATTGTAATTTATAAAAATTTAAGCTCAGAAGTAAAATATTCTGGGCTTTAATTATTAGCAGGAGGAATATTTTTTTTTAGAACGAATAGGAAAAGAAAGATGTAGTAAAAAAACAGGAATAACATACATTAAGTCCTGTGGTAATATGTCAAGCCCCTAAATTTTAAAACTGGAAATTCACAT
>JBMNUR010000024.1:0-19736 GCA_050946395.1 Peptococcales bacterium | reverse complement strand
GAAGAAAACATGCCCTGGTCATAATTATCGTTTAAAACAGGGGTAACCCCTAAAGAGGATAAAACAGGAAGTAAATCCTCGGCCCGATAACCTACAATTACCCGAATATCGGCAATACCTGCTGCACGCAAACTATTGACTGTCCGGGTAATAACATATTCACTATCTAAAGAAAGCAATGGTTTAAAATCACCCATTCGAGATGAATAACCTGCCGCTAAAATCAAAGCAACTAACTTATTGGTTCGCATCTTTTTCCCTTTCTGCCCGAACTTTGATAAGCTCGGCTACAATACTTACAGCTATTTCCTCGGGAGTTTCAGCCAAAATTTCCAAGCCAATAGGGGAATGAACACGCAAAAGTTCCTCTCGGGTAAAGCCTTCTTCCTCTAAAGCCTGATAGATTAGATTTCTTTTCCTTTTGCTGCCAATCATGCCTAGGTAAGCCGCAGGCTTTCTTAACATTTGCGCTAACACCGTTTTGTCATATAAGTGACCCCGAGTTACAATCACCAGATAACTATTCTCATCTATAGGTAATTCAGGTAATGGTTTATTAAATGAATCTAGCAGAATCAGTTCGGAAAAAGGAAAACGCTCTCGAGAAGCATACTCTAAACGATCGTCAATTACCACCGTCTTAAAACCTACCCTCTGAGCAACAGGAGCTATTTGTTGAGAGATATGTCCCGCACCAAAAATATAAACCGTTCCTGTGTTTCGAATAGGTTCAACTAAGATTCGTAAATCTTCTAGAGCTTCAGAATGAATACTTATTTTAGCCGGACCGGAAATTAGCTTCTCTAAAAATTCCTGTTGATACTCAAATTTCCCTACTAGAGTCCCATCTTCTTTCACTAAACACTGTTGACGGTTGAAGATTATTTTCTCCCCTATGGGCAACCCAGTAATCAGCCAGCATTTTTTCTTTTTTTCCATAAGATTTATTATTTCTTGATAAATCTCAATATTTGTCTTCTCCTCGGCATCAATAAAATCTAAAAATATTTCACCAGATCCGCCACAAATCATGTCCATGTCTTCTGCATCTTGGCCAATTAAAGTAAAGTCTTTTAAGCGAGGTTTTTTAGATTTGAAAATTTCTTTGGCTAAAACCCGGACTTCACCTTCTAACTTTCCCCCGCCTATAGTACCAATAATCGAACCATCAGCACGAATCAACATTTTTGCTCCGGCAGTACGCGGGGCTGAGCCTGACTTGGAGAAAATTGTCCCAGTGACAAAGCTTTCACCTTGTGAGAGTAAAGAAAACATCTCCTGCCAAATATTATCCATCATTATCCCTCCACTTGACCCTCTAAAGTATAGCCGTTAGCAGTCAATATCTCCTGAACTTTTAGATATGTTTCATAGAGAATTTGCGGACAACGCTCGAGTCGATTAGCCGGATTATCAGCTAGGATATTATTACAATCAATGCCGCCGTACTTTTGGCCATAATTTTCTTCAAACCAAACTACTAATTCATTAATCATGAGATTAAGCTTGGCATCCTCCGCCTCCTCAAGCTTACCCCGACCAGCGTAAAGAGCTAAAAGACACGCCCCGCCACTTAAGGTACCACAGTTTTTCCCAGCAAAACCCAAACCTCCAGCCAAACCCGCCATAGAAGCAATTAAATCAGGGTTTTCCTTGCCTTGTTTTTCTAGTCCTAACATAATTAAAATTTGACTGCAGTAAAACCCTTGCTGGGATAATTCTAACATCCGCATAAAATCTTCATTAAAAATCATGCCCACCTCCCTATAGTACTAAGCCTGGGAAACCTTTTCTGCTACCAAAAAAAAGTATCCGATATCCTTTTTGCTTTTATGTACTCGACCTTGACAATTCCTTCCCTCACATTCTCCTTTATCCATAGTCAGCCATGCTCTATCTAATGAACCATGGGCCATGATATACTGGGCGACAAATTCTTTTAAACATTTGGAAGCATCCTGCCACATAATTATCCGAAAACCATAAACAGCTAATAAGTTCTGTAATTCACTATAAGTTCTTGCACCAGTTAAGCAAACCTTGAAATTTGAATTTGCCTCATCTAATCTATCAGAAAACCCATGCCGTAAATAGAGATCAGAGATAGCAAGTTTACCGCCTTGCCTAAGGACCCGGTTAATTTCCTTTAAGACTAGCTCATTATAATCCATGACTGATAAGCTGCATTCCGCAAAAACACCATCAAAATAAGCATCCGAAAAAGGCAAAGATTCACCATAAGCTTCTAAAATATTAAGCTCCGGTACACGACTTTTCGCCTCCTGTATTCGTACCGAATCTTTATCAACTCCCACTACCTGCCAGCCACTATTTGTAGCTAGATATTCTACCGTTACCCCGGCACCACACCCTAAATCCAGTATTTTTGACCTTGGGCTAAATGCGCAAATTTTAATAAGCTCTTCAGTAATTTTAAGCCCCCCGGGACGTAAAATTCCTTCTAATAGGTTTATTCCCACTAAAAAATCACCCCAAGTTATTTGTCCTCTAATGCCTTTTCTACCTGGTCCATTTTTCCCAATGCCAATTCTTCAGGAATATAAACCAACGAACACTGGGGGCATTTAAATAATTCAACAGGAAAGCTGCTTCCCAAATAAGACAGGGTCACCTTACCTAGTTCTAAGGAAATATTACATTTATCACAAATAATGGACTTCTCCGGTTTATTTTCCATACTAACCAAAAGCCCCCTTATCCATTAATCTCTAATCGATGACAATAAGCATTATGCACTATGAAGTTCTCATCTTCTTTACTATACTCAACCCAATAAGTAACACTAATAGGTCTGAAATAAGCAATAAAGGTGTTTTTCTCTGTATTTTTAAATTTACTGCCGGTACTTTCTGCCTGAGTAATTACTGTCTTAAGATCTTCTTCTAAAATCATTCTATCTTCCAAAATCTGTTGCACATTTTCCGGAATAACCAAATTAATGTTATTATCTTCCTCTATCAATTTTTCACCCCACACCTCTTTTAGGAAAGTCTTTTTTAACCTGGCTCGATTTTCCTGTCTTAGGGAAAAACCGGGGCCTTTTTCCTCACCAGTTAGTTGTTTATCACCGAAAAGCAAATCCAAAAGATGAAAAATCTTTTTCCCCTCTTTGGCATAGTTATCTCGACACATTGCACAATAGGCCAAATAGTCTGTATCACTTTCTTTAATTCTTCGCTGTCTAACTTTTTTGGTTACCTCTTTATTGGCAAATGACATCAAACCCCCATACCCACAACATTCCGTAGTTTCTTGACTATGATCAAGCTCTACAATTTCGTGACCCAATTTGCTTAAAATTCTACGCACACTTTCTTGGAGTTCTTTTTCATTTCTTGTGGTACAGGCATCATGAATAGCTAGTTTTCGGGGAGCAATAGTTTCCCCTCTATTCTTCGGCAAGCCAATTTTATCTAGAATGGTCCAGATAGTTTCAACCTTTACCCCCGGGATTTCCCTTCTGAAAATACTATAACAGGTGGGGCAACCGGTGATTATCTGAGGCGAATCTAAACTAAACAATTCTTGGGCTATATTATCTATGGTTTCTTTAAATAAGTCATTTTGCCCGGCCCATTCTGCCGGGGCTCCACAGCAACCCAAACTCAAGCCTACGCCACCGGATATTTTTTGACACAGAAAGCTATAAACCTCTTGGACATAATGAGGTTTAGAAGCACTTAATTGACATCCTGGAAAAAATAATACCTTGCTACTGGTAAACCCAGGCTGATGTCGATTAAGCACAAATTTCTCACAAGTACTAAACTGCATATCCCTTAAAGCAAAATCATAGGTTGGTGGCATTTTTCCCGTTTCTACCATTGTTCTTCGTGCTGCCTGACAGATTTCACCCATGTTTAAACCGTTGGGGCAAACCTCCCTGCACAAACCACATAAACTACAGGAATTAATCATTTTATTGGCACGGCGAATACCCATTACTATGGAAAGATTATTATATATCTCCCGCACATAACGTTTAGGGTAGGAACCATAATGAGCCAAATACTCACAAGCTTTCACACATTCCAAACATTCACACTGGAGACAGCGCTTTGCTTCTAATATCGCTTCAGTCTTGGTGTAGCCTTTATGAGCATCAAGAGCTATTACCCTTTTTTGCGGTTTAATGCCCTTAATATTAGTATATAAAGAAGTTGGATAAGGACCTTCTTTGTCTCTATTGGCAGTAAGGGAGACATTTTGTAAAAAACGGTCAATAGAATTTGCGGCACTTTTACCATGGTAAATAGATACGATCGGGCTTTTATTAGCCAAACCTAAAAGCATAGTGCCACCGAAAAATATCTTAGGATGATTAGTTTGCAAGGTGAGAGGGTCAAATAACAAGTTTCCTTGACTATCTGTTTCGAAATCCACGCCCAAAAAAGAGAATTTTTCTTCACCTATACCTACGTAAACAGCAGCAAAATTCTCACAAAGCTCAGAAAGGGATACTTGGGCATTACCGGTACCAACTGGTGTGTTAAGTTTTATCTCTATTAATGGATTCTTCTCAATCTGAAGCAAATCAGCTTCGATAAATTTTTTTGGCAGTATTTCCTCTGAAATATCTCGAATACTTCCACCTAAATATTCATTTTTTTCTAAGATTACTATTTTATATCCTTTTTGGGCTAACTCCCAAGCAACTGTCAACCCGCTTAAACCACCACCAACAACAGCCACCCTTTTATCCTTTTTTGGTACAAATTTGCCTTTGTTTTCCAAAATATCACCATGATCAATGCAAATTTTTTCTAAGGCATTAATGGCAATCGGCTCATCCAATTCTCCTCTTTTGCATTGATTTTGACAAGGCTCATCACAAATCCTACTAATAATCCTAGGAAAAGGAATCGCCTTTTTTAAGATGCTTGCCCCGGTTTTAAAATCTTCTTTTTGTACTGCAAGAATTAAGGCTCGGGCATCAACATGCACCGGACAAGCTGTAATACAACCCGGAGGACTTTCTTGAATACACTTTGTTTCCAATTCTCGCATGGTTTTCTGTTCCATTTTAGATTCTCCTTTCCCAAGATTACCAAAAATAACAAGAGATGCGGGCATTTTCGGTTCCCTTAAAGTGCGTATTCTAGTACTGTAATCCTTGACATTTTGCAAAATTGCAAAGTGCATAAATCCTACAGTAAAAAAAGCATTTAAAAATGCATATAAGGAAACATTTTTGTTATTTTTTATTCCGGAAATTAATAGGCGAAGGTGAAATATTATTTCCTACGAAATAATAATAAAATCGGCAATCAGGTGAGATATTAATCCCACCTGATGCTGATTTTAAATTGGGTTTAGTTGCTTTAGAATAAAAACTCACTGGAAAAATTAATTTTCTTGGGAGAGTTCAGCTAGACCTGCTTTGATTACTTCCGGTAGAGCAGGTACTTTATAAATCCGAACACCACAAGCATTATAGATAGCATTTAAGATCGCCGGATGAGGGGCAGTTAAAGGTGCTTCTCCCACACCTGCCGAACCATTGGGACCGTGGGGGCGGGGAGTAACATTATAGATGATCTCCATATCATCGGGAACATCATAAATATAAGGTAATCCACATGAAGCAAGAGTGGTGTGTTTTTTCAAATCTTCAAAATCCTCAGTTAAAGCTAAGCCAATACCTTGAGCCAACCCACCATATATTTGACCATCTACAATACCCTTATTAGTGATGTTTCCGACATCGACTACAGTTGTAAACCTAACAACACGCGCTTTGCCGGTCTTCATATCTACTTCGACTTCCGGCATAAATAATTCATACATATAAACTGGGAATGGAGCACCTTGGCCTGTATCAGGATCACAAGGAGTACACATGGAAGCAACCCACTTGCCACTATAACGTAATGGAATGTTTTCAGCCACCATTTCCTCAAAAGTCCTATAACTACCATCTTCTTTGCGCATAGCATTTAGGAGCATTTCACAACCAACTTTAATGGCATTACCGGTCATAACATTGGATCTGCTGCCGCCAGCAGGACCACTATTGGGGGTAATTGCCATATCATTTAAAACTAACTTGATTTCTTCAGGTTTAAGACCTAAGGGGCGTAAATATTCATGGACATGGGTCAAAGCTCCTAAATCAGCACCCTGTCCATGGTCTTCCCAAGAAGCATAGAGGGTCACGCCTTCTTGAGTCAATTCAACATATATTTCCGAACTATCTGGCCCATCTAAACCACAGCCATAGATACCCAAAGATAAACCTACGCCTCGTTTCTTTTCTTCAGTGGAAAGTTCTTGACAACGTTTTTTAGCTTCTTGCCAATATGGACGTAATTTATCAAACATAGCTTCTAAACAGTACACATCAGGCTCTTGTCCGGTAGGTGTAGTAGCTCCGGGACGATAAATGTTTTTATAACGTAGTTCAAAGGGATCCATGCCTAATTTTTCCGCCAATTCATCCATGGCTATTTCGGAAGCTAGAAATGCTTGGGGTGAGCCATAAGCTCGAAAAGCTGAACCCCAGGCATGGTTAGTACAAACCGTACGGCCTTTGCCCCGGATATGGGCAATATCATAACCTGCACCTAGAAATTGGGCTTGACGAAGGGTTAATAAATCACCAAATTCTGAATATGGCCCGTGATCGATAAACCAGTCAGTCTCCATAGCCAGAAGTTTACCATTTTTATCTGCCCCTAATTTACATTTGACAAAACCGGGAGAGCGTTTGCCGGTATAAGTAATCATTTGATACATACTAAAATTAAGCACAACAGGTTTTCCGGTAGCCAGACAAGCTACACCCAATAAAGCCTCAATGGTGGGACTAAACTTGTAACCAAAGGTGCCCCCTGCTGGGTTTTGAACAAGACGTAATTTTTCTGGTTCAATTCCTATTCCTGGACAAATCATGGCATGATGCAGGTGAATACCTATGCTCTTAGAGTGAATAGTTAAACGGCCTTCCTCATCAAAATAAGCACAACCACAATCCGGTTCTAAGGCTAGGTGAGGTTGGCGGCTGCAGTAAGTATCAACCTCTACGGTTACGTCAGCCTCTTCCATAATTGGTTGGGTATCCTCACCTTTCACAACACCTTGTTCAAAATAGATATTAGGTACACCGGGATGGATTTCTAAAGCATCGGGTGCCATGGCCTCAGGAGCACTCATATAAGCCGGCAATACTTCTAAATCAACTTTTACTTTTTTAGCTGCGGCCCGAGCGTTCTCATCCGTATCAGCACAAACAATGGCTATCGCATCACCAAATTGGAAAACCTTTTCATCACAAAGAATAGGCCGATCCCAGCCATCACCTTTATTAGTGGGGAAAGTAATTAAACCGGTAATTCTGTTTTTACCTTTAACATCTTTATGAGTAACGACCTTATAAACACCGGGCATTTTTTCAGCTTCAGAAGTATCGATTCCCAAAATATTCGCATGAGATACTTCGGCCTGCACAAGAGCCAAGCGTAAAGTACCGGGAGGCATTTGTAAAGCCACATCTGCACCAAAGTCCCATGTACCGGTAACCTTTTGGAGGGCAGAAGGACGATGATAGGTAGTGCCGTAAATCTTGTTGCCCACAGGCTGATAAAGTAATTCTTCTTTACGCATTTCACCCCGCACTACTTTAGCTGCCGCCATTACAGCATCTACTAAAGGTTTATAACCGGTACAACGACAGGCATTTCGATTTTTTTGGAACCAACTTCGCACTTCTTCTCTAGTAGGATTGGGGTTTTTGTCTAAAAGAACTTTGGCTGATAAAATAAAGCCGGGGCTACAAAATCCACACTGAGCACAGCCATAGGCCATCCAGGCCACTTGCAGGGGATGAAGATTGTCAGGAGTAGCCAGTCCTTCAATAGTTGTAATCTTTGCTTCCGGAGGCACTCTTTTCATTTTGACAATACAAGAGCGAACAACCTCACCATCCATGATAATTGAGCAGGATCCACACTGACCTTGATTACAACCTACTTTGCAACCGGTTAATAAAAGCTGTTCCCGCAATACACTTGCGAGGGTTGCCTCAGGGTCAACAATAAGGGTTCTTGGTATTCCATTGATGTTTAAAACAACTTTTTGCATCTCCTCAGCTCCTTTTTTTATTTTAAATCCAAAGGAAAATTACCTTTGAATTCAACTACCTTTACCAAAAGGGCAATCAGGATAACGGCAAGTTTTACATACACTACACAAACCACCATGAGCAAGACCCGTAATATCTCGGCGAGTAATCTTTTCTCCGGCCAAAACTCGAGGAAAAATTAAATCAAAAATTGTTGTTCGATGATACATCACACAGCCAGGTAAACCTAAAACCGGCACATTACCGATATAGGACAACATAAACATTGCTCCCGGCAAAACCGGTGCACCATAGATCACAACACGGCCTCCAGTAGCTTTTATTCCACTAGGGGTTACATCATCGGGATCCACAGACATTCCACCTGTGGTTATGACCATTTCAGCTCCTTCGTTAATTAAAGCCTGAATGGCCTCGGCAATCATGGAAACATTATCATCTACATAAATTTGGCGTAAAAATTCACTTCCCATTTCTAAAATCTTTTGTTTAATCACAGGACCAAATTTATCTTCGATTCGACCATGATAAACCTCACTACCAGTTGTTACTACCCCAATTTTTAATTTTCTTAAAGGTTTAATTTGAAAAACAGGCTGATGGGCTGCACCGATTTGTTCTACCCTTTCCACAATACTTTTATTGACAACTAAAGGAATTACCCGACAACCGGCCACAGTCTTACCCGGGTTAACAACTTGATTAGAATGGATGGATGCTAAAATAACATCAGAAACTTCATTAATATCTTGTAATGCCAGAATATTAATTTTCAATAACCCTTTAATTTGTGCTTTTAGTTCTACCTTGCCTTCCACCGGTTCGGTAAGATAAATTCCCGGCCCGGTTGCAGCCTTAGCAATTCTCACGGCTGCTTCATTTTCATGAACATCGTTTTTATTTATTTCCCAAACATAAAGTTTGGTTTTTCCTAAATCCAAAAGCTTGGGTATGTCTTCTTTTTTTATCACATGACCTTTTTTAAATGCCCTGCCTTTTATCTGACCGGGTACAATTTCTGTAATATCGTGGCATAAAACCATTCCTTCCGCATCATATACTGAAATTGCTTTCATATCTGCACTTCCTCCCATTATTAAAGTAAAGGAAAAACGCAAAGCACACGAAAAAGAAATCAGCGCTTTGCGTTACAAATTTTTACCGCACTGTATTCCTTTTTCCCCCATAGCTTCTGGCTTAAAGCTTTAGGCTACGAAAACATAATAAAAGGCTAAACCTCGAAAAGAAGGTTTAGCCTTAATTATCCTAATACTATGCAGATGCCCTCCTTTCCATAAGGGAGGCATAACAGTTTCCTGCTATACCCAATGACCTCTAGCCATATCTTTTCAAAGAAAGACGTAGGCAAAAAAGGTTCGGTGGACAAAATATTATGTTTTTTCAGTTAATTATATTCTCCAGAAAATTCACTTTACCTGCTGGATAAATAAAAATTTTCAAAATATTTTAAAGCAACTATATTAATTGAAATGCTGACGGGGACATAACCTCCAAGGAGCAAGATCGGAATGCAGGAATATTAGTTAGGTGTGTCCCCTTTTTTAATTACTACTGATCGTCATCGGGTAAAACAATTTCCTTTTTTAACCGAAAATCATACCTATAGTACGTATCATTCACTCTATCTTGTAAAAAAAGGTATTGATAATCACCTTTATTAATCGTACACATTTTTTCATATAATTCTTTTGCCTCATTTTGACATTGAGGGCAAGCCTGTATCGGTATCTGGATACAAAAAACATAGGCATTTTTATTCCATTCGTAAGCTGCTTGAGAATCAATAGTTAAAAAACCTGGGCATTCGAAGCATATTTTAAGAGCTTCCAGCTGTTTTTCCATAATTCCGTCTGTATCATAGTATATATGACGTTCTCTCTTGGAATATGTGCCCCCTTTTTCTCTACTCTCGACTTGCAGTTCTCGTCTTTTACTAAACACTTCTTGTAACTCTTTAACTATGGTTTCCAAGATTTTTAGACGTTTAGGGTCTTCTTGAAAATTCCCTTTCTTAAAATCTGGTTCATAAAGATTAGAGTAATCAATTCCTGCCATGGCCATAATAATGCCCATATTGACATAGGGTAGAGCTGTTTTTACGGAATAACCTCCTTCTAAAACTGCTATATCGGGTGCAAGTTTTTCATTTAGCTTAGCGTACCCTTGAGCAGAAAAACTCATATTGGCTAAGGGATCTGTAAAATGATTATCCTGTCCGGCAGAGTTGATGATAAGTTCCGGCTGGAATTCCTCAAGGACGGGAAGTACTAAATTATCCAAAACATATAAAATACCCTCATCAGTGGTCCCCGGTGGTAGAGGGATATTAAGAGTAGTACCCAAAGCCAATGGCCCTCCGATTTCATTAATAAATCCGGTACCTGGATAAAGAGTGCGCCCATCTTGATGAAAAGAAATAAATAAGACATCAGGGTCATGCCAGTAAATATCCTGAGTACCGTCCCCGTGATGAACATCTGTATCGACTATAGCTATCCGCTTAATACCATAGACTGTACGGAGATATTCTACTAATATTGCTTCATTATTTATATTACAAAATCCTCGATTACCATGAGCCACTCGCATAGCATGATGTCCTGGAGGACGCACCAGGGAAAAACCATTTTTAATTTCCCCTTGCATTAAAACATCGGCAATTGTTAAAGCACTCCCGGCCGCAATAAGATGAGCTTCGGTAGCCTGGGCTTCAATACTTGGAACACAAAAGTGCACTCGAGCAATATCTTTGGCCAAAGCAAGGCGTGGCTTAAGTTCTAGGATTTGAGGTAAATCCATAATCCCTTCTTCAAAAAGTTGGTCACGTGTATATAAAAGCCGTTCCTCTCGTTCAGGGTGAGTAGGGGAAATTGCCCAGTCGAAAGCAGGAAAAAATACCAAACCTGTAGGTTTTCTATGATGACTATTTGCCATTAATTTCGACCCCCTTAAATTCATTAATTACACCTGAAATTACTTGGATACCGATATCAAAAATCTTCCCTGTTGTCCGATAATCACTAATTGTATTAAATTGTTCTTCCAGGAAAAACTCATATTGATCAAAATATTCTACCATCTCTCGTTTTCGCATTAATTGTTTTAGATGATTTTTTGCCATTTCTTTGGCACCTAGAAGATTTAGATTATCCGGAACTTTTCCGGAAATTCCCTCATGATTAATCTGAAAGTGTCCTTGACGGGTATCAGCATGAAATAATAATGACAGGGTAGGTCTACTAACTGCTGCACCTAATGCATTGGCAACAGAAGCATAGGGATGTACTACCGAACTACATCCCAAGCGATTTGCAATTAGCGGAATGAACGCCTCAGCCCCACCGCCTATGCCCACCACCTTATCAACTTTTGCTTCCCGCTTATTTACTACTTCATAAACCTTGTAAGCCGGCTCTTCTTTCCAGGCTTTAAACATATCTAGAATATTTTTTTCTAAAGTATCAAGAAATTGATTAATAATTAACTTAGCTAATTTTTCGCAGGATAACCCCAAAGGCCTGGCGATTTTCTCCAAAGCCTGGGAGGATAAATCCATTTCCCCTAATTTCATATTTTCAAGAATATTTATGGCATCAGTGGGAGTAGCTTCTGGTCCGCCAAAACAAGCAGCTAATCCCCCACGATTTGGTCCAATTAATATTTGGGAACCACTAAGTCTTATTTCACTATCTCCCCCTAAAGCTATTGAACGAACATTAAAGGAGCGAATCCCTGTATAATGTCCCTCAATAAGTGCTCCTTTTGAAGCATAAAGTGGTCTGCCTTCTAAAATAAGAGCCAGATCAGTGGTAGTACCACCAATATCCACTACGACAGAGGTTTCACTATCCATAGTCAAAGCTATAGCTCCCATTACACTAGCAGCTGGACCGGAAAAAACTGTTTCACAAGGATTTTTTAAGGATATATCAAAAGACATTGTCCCGCCATCAGCTTTAAGAATATTTAAAGGGGCATTAATTTTCCTCTCCATAATAGCTTTCTTTATACTCTCTGCAAAGCTTTCCCATTTACCCTGGGTCATAGCAGTATAATATGTGGTAGCAGCTCGCCGTAAAAAATTAAGCTGTCCGGCGGTTTGAAAGCCTAAAGTAATTTTAAATTCAGGGTATTTCTTTAAAAGAATTTCCCTAGTTCTTTGCTCTAGTTCGCTATTACGGGGGGAGAATTTCCCCACAATGGCCACGTTTCGAATATCTTTCTCAAAAATAGTCTTGCCTACCTTTTCTACTTGTTCTACATTTAAATCTTCAATTATTCTACCTCTAAAATCAGTTGCACCGTTAATAATAAAAGTGTGGGGAAAAAGTTCCATTTGTTTTACATTTAGTCCAGGTCCTGGGATCAGGACCAAAGCGGTTTTTTCCCCTGCCTTTTTAGCTAATAAATTGGTCACAAGGGTTGTACTTAATACAATCCTACTAATATTCTCCTTTGCTATATCGTGAATTAATGCATCAAGTACAGTAAGGATAGATGTTTCCAAGTTTTTTTCATCTGTATAACATTTAGCAGAGTTTAAAATTATCCCTTGATGTACTAAAATGCCATCTGTTGAGGTACCTCCTATATCAATACCGATTAACATCTTTCCATCACTTCTTTCTAGATATTTCCTTCTTGTTCTATATTTTATCATATTTAAAAAATCCCTACCTAACGCTTTAATTCAAGCGATAAGATAGGGATTTTCTTTTTATTTAAGAAAATGTTCTTGATAATCTTTATAGGCTAATCTAATTACCTCTAGCGCTTCTTCTCTTCCATAGACATCCATAATCTCACACTGATTTCCTTTACTAGTTGGGGATTTTTTATAAGTAAGAAAATAGTGTTCCAGTCGCTCTAAGATTCGTTTAGGACATTGGTCTATGTTATTCCAATCCCCATAAAGGGCATCATCTTTTAAAACCGCAATTATTTTGTCATCGGCTTCATTATTATCAATTAGCTTTATCCCCCCAATAGGTATAGCTTGCAAGAGAATATTACCATGGGGAATTAATTTTTCCGTCAAAACACAAATATCTAAGGGATCTCCATCGCCCACAATGTCATTTCTACCGGATTTAGTTCTACATAAATTTGCTACCCGTTCCGCGGAATAGGTTTGGGGAAGCATCCCATATAAGGTTGGACAGATATTAGAAAAAAGCTGGGGACGGTCTACCTTTAGAAGCCCCGTTTCTTTGTCCAGTTCATATTTGACGGTATCACTAGGAGTTACTTCAATAAAAACATTAACAATGTAGGGTTGTTCTTTTCCCAAAGGAATACCATGCCAAGGGTGCGCTATGAAAGTATTCAATTTATGTACTCTCCTTATTTATCTTTTATTTTAGATTTTACCTTTATTAGCAATTTTTATTATACTATTTATAGACAAAAAAAGACACCATTGTCTGGTGCCTAGAAAAAACTATAATATTTTTATGAACTACTTAATTTTATTTGGCAATAAACCCAACGAATGACCACCATGGTATTAATAAACCGAATACGATCACGAAATTTACAGCCATCTTTATTCCCATAATTTTCATAAAGTCCTTTAGCCGAATGATACCAAAAGCGAATGACAGCAAATAAAGGGCATATTCATAGGGAAATATAATCTGGTCTACGGCATTAAGCATTACATAGTATAATGCCATTGGATTTATATTCATTCCCAGTGCCAAAGTTGCAAATGGAACTGAAAATGCCGCATGCATTGCTAAAGGAGTCATTAAGAAATTGCACAGAACCAAAACCACCCAAACTAATAGGAAGAAAGTGTAGAATCCTTGGCCTTCTAATATTGGCATTGCTATTTCAGTTATAATCTTTCCTAACCCTAAGGAACCAGCTACTGCACCAATACCCATACATGCTGAAATAAAGAGAACAAATCCATAGTTAATTTTTGCCAAGTCCTGTTTTGTTCCTGAGCCAATACCAGGTATATAAGCTAACATCGGAATAAATGCAAGACCCCAACCTACATCATATCCATGAATCTTTTGAGTAATAATGAATAAAAAGAATATAGTTACTAATCCTAATGTTTTCCACTCTTCCCTACTTATTTTACCAAGACCTTTTAGTTTTTCTTCAAAGTAAGCTTTTCCGTTGATTGGTTTACTTGGTTTAAAAACAAAAATTGAAATAACAACCATTACTACAAAGAAAAGAATATTGGGTAAATTTATCCACCATGCTTCGAAGAAACCTAATAGAGGAAGAGGTCCTGTTACACCGGAGGCAACACCCAAGGGGACAAGAGGAGCTGTAAATACAAATATACCGGGTAGCAAGCAGGACATTGCACCTACTAACATTATACCGGCTGTTTCTTTACACATTTTAAGATCTAATGCTATACAAATACCATAACAAAGAGCTGTCATCGGTACAATCATATGTCCAACAAATACAGTTAGAAGGAAACCTGCAACCGCGATACCTATTAAAATACCATTGTACGTAGCACCTGTTTTCAAAATACAATAGTACGCTATACGGGCTAATAAACCTGTTCTTTCCAAAATATTAGCTAATACCAGACCCGATAGCATCATCCAAGGTATATATTGAGTCCAAGGTGCAAAAACAACTGCAGGCGGTGCTATCCCGAAAAACACCCAGAATATTGGCATAGTAATGGATACGGCAACTTGCGGAATATTCTCAAATGCTAAACATAAAATGCCACACAAAGTTGATGCTAAAAATAATCTCAGTTGAGGGGTAAAGGTTTCATTAGTAGGTATTAGCATAATAGCAAGAGGAAGAAATAGCTCCAATGCATATTGGGCTTTCTGAAAAGTTGTTAACTTTTGGGGTGAAGGCGCAGTAGCAATTGACATAAAAAGACCTCCTAATAATTAATATGCTTCCTAATTTTCTTACTAGAAAAACCAAATCTTAGATGATTATTTAAAGCACCTTAATTTGTATTACACCCCCTTTTGTAAAAATATTTGGGGAAATTAATAATTAAATTTAAATAGTTTTCTGAATCCCCATTTGCCTTATTAATTTGTTACCAGATTAATATTGGGGTTTTGTCCTGTCCATAACTAAGTGTTATTTTATTTATCAAAACCAATTATACTACCAGTATGTACATCCAAATGTAACTTGAGCTACAATTATAAATATTTTTTATGGGCGTCATTTGGTGTCGGTTTATGTTACATATAATCACAAAACCCTACCAAAGAAACGGTAGCTTTGGTAGGGTGTCAATATAACTTTTTTCTTTCAGGTACCACAAAAGGTTTTGTAAGGACAACTGGATTGCGGTGGCGGCATGGAGTATTTTTCCTGTTGAGGGGAATGGGCGTAGGGTCTTGAAAGAACATCTAGAAGTCGCTCCATCACGCTATAGTCTCCTTGTTTAACAGCTGCATCTAGTGCCTTCTCTACCTGATAATTACGGGGAATTAATGCAGGATTGCTATTTCGCATCAACTGATGTGAGGAGGTTTTGGACTCCTGCTGTCTTTTTAATCTGGCTTGCCATAACTCATACCACTTATCAAATTCCGGCATACCAAATAAAACCGTATCCCCAATCTTGTCAAAGGTTAATGCAAGAAAGGTATTGGTATAATCGGCACGATACTTCTGCATTATACTAAGAAGATCTGTGATAAGAGATTCATCCTTTTCCTCTTTATTAAATATTCCTATTTTTGCCCTCATACCCTCTAGCCAATTATGATGAAACAACTCTGCAAAATTGGTAAGAGCATCCTCTGCTAGTTGGATTGCCTGCTCTTGGTTTTCGTGTAATAGCGGTAATAGGGTTTCCGCAAATCTTGCAAGATTCCACGCGGCAATACCAGGCTGATTACCATAAGCATAGCGACCATGGGTATCAATAGAACTAAATACTGTTGCCGGATCATAAGTATCCATAAAGGCACAAGGACCATAGTCAATAGTTTCACCACTTATGGCCATATTATCGGTATTCATCACCCCATGAATAAATCCGACTAGTTGCCATTTAGCAATCAGTAAGGCCTGAACCTTAATCACTTCTTTAAGTAGGGAAAGATATTTATTTTCACTGGTATCTATATCAACATCCGAAAAATGCCGCTTCAATGTATAATCAGCTAGAACCCTGAGTTCTTCAAGAGTTCCCCATTTTGAAACGTATTGAAAAGTTCCTACTCGTAAATGACTGGCAGCCACTCGGGTCAAAATCGCACCGGTCAGTTTTGTTTCGCGAATAACGGATTCCCCCGTTGTCACCACTGCTAAGCTTCGTGTAGTGGGAATACCAAGCCCATACATTGCTTCACTAATGATATATTCCCGTAACATTGGTCCAAGTGCCGCTCTACCGTCGCCTTGGCGGGAATATGGCGTTCTTCCAGAACCTTTAAGCTGAATATCAAATCGCTCACCTTGAGGAGTAATCTGTTCACCAAGTAGCAAAGCCCGCCCATCCCCTAGCATAGTAAAATAGCCGAATTGATGTCCTGCGTAAGCTTGGGCAAGAGGCAAAGCACCTTCAGGAATCCGATTGCCCGCTAATATTTCTACTCCTTCTTTGCTCCTAAGCATTTCCACATTTAAACCTAGAACCTTTGCCAATGAATTATTAAGAATGATTAATTTTGGCGAAGATACAGGGGTCGGATTAAGATGGGAAAAGAATAACTTTGGCAGCCGGGCATAACTATTATCAAGGTTCCATCCTGCTTCAATAATTTCTTTGTTATTTGGCATGATAATATCCTCGTTCCTTTTTCTTAATATGTCTTAGTTTTATCTTTGCATAGCAGAAAAATCCTAACAATTATATGAAAACTCCTACCCACCATTTGCTAAACCAACTGCATAATATAGAGGAACTACCAGAATAATTCCTTTTCCCGGCGTATCCAACTGTAAATCTTCTTTAATTTTGTAACATATATCCTTTATTTTCTCATCTTCAGCGATAATCAATACTATTTCACGTTCCGGCTCAACGCCACGAAAAAAGAAGTTTTTCCTGTGATAGGGACAAGAGCCCCTTGCATGAATGATGGTTCCACCAGTTGAACCAGCCATTTCCGCACTCCGGATTACCGCTTCATCCATGTTCTTTTCCACAATAGCAAAAATCGCCGAGTAGCCAGGTTTATTCTCCATTTTATCAAGTTCATTTTCCTCACGGCTGATTTTTAGTGTTAGGGTAATACCAACGGATCGCTGCAAATTTAGTATAGCCAAAATTCCACTATTGGATGTTTCCAGATTAAGATACTTGATAAGCAGATGAGCAAGTCGGTGTGTCTGATCATGGGTTGTAAAAGTCAATATAATCTCTTTTTCTGATTCAAATATCAAATCAAAGAACTTATTGGACTTGTCCGCAGAGCTATGAGCGTTAATCACAATCCCTCTCATAAATCCTTGTTCTTCAACATAATCTAGAATTCTGTCCGCTTGACCTTTATCCACAATTGTCATTACTCCCTGCAGAACTGACATTTTTCTGGGTTCAACTGCCTGAGAGAATTCCTGACTAAGACGATTGCTTCCGTACACGCCAGAGAGATCAAGAGTAAAAATAATTCCTTTGCCCAGGCGATCAAAATGAAATCTAGCTATCATCTTATCAAACAATTCCTTTTCATGGCATTTGGGCAAGGCTATCATAATGACATCTTTTCGTACATCTATCAACTCAAGCATTTTCAAAATCTGATTAGGGAGCGTTCCCAATGCATGAAATACCGTTGCACCCCGGATACCCAGTTCCAAAACATATTCTAAAACCTTACATCCCATTCCCTGATTGGCGATTATGATCATAAGACTATTTCCATAGATATCACTATCCTTCTGCATTTTAAGTTCCCTCCTCTTCATTCTGAAAATGCACTAATTTCTCAGCTTTCTTAAGCTTGAGCTTATATGTCAATCCCAGAATTTGCAAGGTAATCAGGGGTGTTATTGCAACGAGTGCAATCACCCCGAAAGCATCTGTCACCACATTAGCCGCCGGAATACGCTCCGCAACCCCTTGGGCAAAAGGTAAAATAAAGGTAGCAGTCATTGTCCCTGAAGCAACACCGCCTGAGTCGAAAGCTATTCCAACAAATATTTGCGGGATATAATATGATAATATCAATGAAAGAACAATCCCAGGGAGCAGTATATGCAACAGCTGTAATTCAGGCAAAATGATACGCAGAATCGAAAGACCCACTGCAATGCCAACACCGATGCTGAGGGTCAACATAACTGTCCAGGCTCTAATTGATCCTGCCGTCTCGTCCTCAATTTGTTGTGTCAGTATGTGTACTGAAGGTTCTGCCGGTATAGTTACAATTCCAAATATAATACCGACCAGAATCAACAGCCAATTTTGCCCCATCAGAGCAATCTGATAGCCAATTTCACGGGCAGATTCTATAAAGCCCGCATTTACTCCTGTTAGAAAAAAAGTAAGCCCTATCCAAGTGTATAGCAGTCCAAAGGCCAACTTTCTAATTTTCCTTCGATTCAATTTCATTGAGATATGGTTCATGACAATCATTAGTAATACAACAGGCAATAAGACCATCACAGATTCTAATGCAGTTTCCGGTATTTCCGAGAGAAAGCTTGTCATAATATTACCGGAAACCACCTCCGCAGTTGGAAGATTTCCATCCAATTGAGGATTACCGGAAAGGATGCCTAGCAGTAATACAGCAACTATGGCACCAGTTGAAGACACACCCAGTAAGCCAAAGCTATTAATGGCCTCATTACCGTTTTTCGTACGGGAAATCACTGCAATACCACTGGATAAAGCCAGCAAAAATGGGACTGTAATAGAACCGGTTGTTGAACCGGAAGCATCAAAAGCAATTGCTAAGTAATCTCCGTTCACAAACAGTGCAAATATTAAAATAATCAGGTATATGATTGTCAAGAAGCGATTAAGACGCAGATTGCGTACCATGCGGAAAATACCTAGGGAGACTAGTAAACCCACGCCTCCGGAAACCACAATAATCAATAGATTCTTACCTACTTGACCCATGGTCACTGCATTGACCTGTCTAGCCAAAACATGCATATCCGGTTCAGCAGCAGTTACAATAAATCCAAATATAAAGCTTCCAAGCAAGACAATTTTTAAACTTCCGGTCTTAATCAATGATTGACTCATCATCTCACCCATTGGGCTGATACTCAAATCTATACCTTGCAGGAATATGGGCATTCCAATTATTATAAACACTGCTCCAACTATAAACTTACCTAGTGTTTCCATTTTAAGAGGCACTACAAACAGACTTAATACCACTACTATAACCACAAATGGCAAAACGGCTATGATTATTTCTTTAAATTTATTTGTTAAAGTGCTCATATTCATCCCCTATTAATTAATCAATAAAATCCATAACTATTGTGAAAAGCATAATTACTCATACTATATCTTTCCATTATCCACATTATTTGGGGGCTCTAAGAAAAATAACCACCATTAAGGCGGCAGTTATTTTTGTATAACTTAATTTTTCTTTTATTTAAGATATTTAACTTCAAAATTTTGAAGAAGATCATGTAATTTTTCGTGAGTCCCTTTTCCCATTACTTTTTCTTCAAA
>JBMNUR010000023.1:0-20016 GCA_050946395.1 Peptococcales bacterium | reverse complement strand
TTTTGCCGCCGACTTCCTTCAGATTCCACCTCACGATGGACACCCTTGTCTTAAGCTAACGGTTGGCACTATCAACCCCCGTATCGGACTTTCACCGACTAGTTTACGCCCATGCTGGGCGCACAAAAAGAGCTGTGATAAATATTATCACAGCTCAATCAATCTAGCTAGCTGCTTTACCAAGTTTTTCTTGAGCAGCATAAGATTTAGCCAAAATTTCTACAGTATGATACATAGGTAAATCAAGATTAAATCTATTCATACCATCAGTGAGTTGCATAATACATGAACCACATCCGGTAACAACCGCTTCTGCTTTTGTTGCTTTAATAGCATCAGTTTTGTGTTTATGAATTGACATTGATAAATCATAATGAGTAAGGCTAAATGAGCCAGCCCCACCACAACAGCGATCAGCATTTTTCATCTCTATCAATTCCAAACCAGGTATTGCCTTGAGAATTTCTCGAGGTGAATCCTTTACACCCATCCCTCTGTTTAAATGGCATGGATCATGATAAGTCACTTTCATATTTACAGGACCTAATTTAGACTTATCTAGTCCTATTTCTTTTACTATAAAGTCGGAGATATCAATAATTTTCGCAGCAATTTTTTGTGCTTTGGCAAAATATTCTGGGTCGTCTTCTAATAATTCCAGATAATGTCTATTAAAGGTTGTTCCACAGGAACCACAAACCGTAATGATATTATCCACATCTAGTTTACTAAAAATATCTACATGGGATTTAGCCATTTGCTTAGCGGTATCACTATCACCATGAGCAATTATGGGCATACTACAGCAATGCTGGTTTTTAGGAATAATGACGTCCACATTATTACGTTTTAAAACATCCACAACAGCTTTTCCTGCATCAATATAAATAAAATTCATAGTACAACCAGTAAAAAAGGCAACTTTTTTAACTGGATTATCAACTTTAACGACATCAGGTAGCTGATCTCGTAAAGGAGTAGTGGCTAAAGGTGGAATAATTCTCCGCATATCAAGGCCGAAAGGAAATCGAGGATGGGCTCCTTTTAATGATTTATGTTTTTTAAAAGCCAAGCCTTGGAACATACCACCAGTTTTTAGACCAAAATTAAATAATCCTGGTCTTTTAAGTGTTCCAAAAATAAATCTTTTCATAGGGTGAAGTCCTCGATTTTTAACAATAGCAGCCCTTGTGCCTAAAATAATTTTATCAACTTTAACACCACAAGGACATTTTTCATTACATGCTTTACAAGTAAGACATAAAGCAAGTTTATCGGCAAACCCTTCACTATAGTCCAGGTCACCTTTTAAAACAGCTTCAACTAATTTTATTTTGCCGCGAGCAACTGCTCCTTCTTTTTTTTCCTCTAAATAAATGGGACATACTTCTTGACAGTTACCACATTTCATACATTTGGATAATTCTGTTTTAACAGAATCAAGGGAGTCATACATTGTTGTCATGATTAATTCCCCCCAAACATTTTACCGGGATTAAAAATTTGGTCTGGATCAAGAGCATTTTTAATTTTTTGCATTACTGCTATCCCTTCTTTTCCAAACTCCCACTCCATAAATTTTGCTTTAGCAATGCCAATACCATGTTCCCCCGAGAGTGTTCCACCTAAATCAATAGCAATTCTAAAAATTTCATCAACTGCCTTATGAACTCTTTCCATTTCTTCTTTATCAGATTCATCAGTTAAAATAGTTGGATGTAAATTACCATCACCTGCATGACCGAAAGTACCTATTTGTAAATTATATTTTTCTGCAATTTCTTTTAGAGCTTTTAACATTTCGGGAATTTTACTACGAGGAACAGTAGCATCTTCAAGTACTGTAGTTGGTTTAACTTGAGCTAAAGCCGGTAGTGCAGCCCGTCTAGCGGCAAAGATTCCATCTCTTTCAGCATCGCTTTCAGCTAATTTAATTTGAACTGCACCATCCTCTTTACAAATTTTTTGAACAGTTTCAAACTCATTAATTACAACTTGTTCAATACTACCATCAACTTCTAAAATCAATATTGCTTCCGCATCAGTAGGTAGTCCAATTTTTGCATAATTTTCTACGGTGCGAATAGTCACATTATCCATAATTTCAAGTGTAGCTGGAATAACCTTATTACTTACAATGTCAGCAATAGCTTTACCTGCTTTATCCAAATCATCAAAAATGGCTAACATACTTCTCCGATATTTGGGAGCCGGGATTAATTTAACAGTAATCTCGGTAATAATTCCCAAAGTGCCTTCTGCACCAGTAAATAATTTAGTTAAATCATAGCCACTTACATTTTTAACTGTTTTTCCTCCAGTACGGATAATGTCCCCATTGGCCATTATTACTTCCAGACCCATAATATAATCTTTGGTAACACCATATTTAAGGCCTCTCAAACCACCTGAACATTCACTTACAGAACCACCCATAGTTGCAGTTGTCACAGTTCCTGGATCAGGAGGATACATTAAACCATAAGGGGCAACGGCATCATTCAATTTTTGGATAATTAAACCAGGTTGAACTTTTGCTGTTAAATTTTCAGCATCAATTTCCAGAATTTTATCCAGTTTTAACATTGATAAAACAATCCCTTTTGTAATGGGAATTGTACCACCACTTAAATTAGTGCCTGAACCACGGGTAATAATCGGAATTTTCTTTTCCCCAGCAAATTTTACGATTTTTACAATTTGTTCTTTAGAATCAGGAGTAACTACTACATCTGGTTGTATACTTGGCATATCAGCTGTAGCATCAAAGGAGTAAGTAATCATATCTTCCTTGGATGTTAAAACATTTTCCCTACCTAAAATTTTGATTAATTCATTCAAAACATCTTGCGAAAACATCTAAATCCCTCCTTATATCATCAAAATACAATTCAGAATAGTTTAGACAACTTATATATACGGGAGAAGGGGAGAATTCTAATCCTCCCCTTCTTATGTTATATTATTATATTAAAAAGTTAATTAATTGGAAATGGATTGAATCCACTAAAGATTAACAAACCTACAAAAATTGCTACAATAGTTGTATAAATAAAGCAAGGAATAGCATTTCTTCTAATAATCTTACCTTCTACACCAATGGCACCCACTGTAGCACAGGCAGCTACAACGTTATTAACACAAATCATATTACCGGTTGCTCCACCAACAACTTGTAAAGCAACAATTAAAATTTGCGGCATATTTAAAATTGTCGCTGTTTCAAATTGGAAAGAAGCAAATAAAATGTTAGAAACAGTGTTAGAACCGGAAATAAAGGCACCCAAAACGCCAATAAATGGTGCAAAGAAGGGGAAACTAGCTCCGGCAATACCTGCAGCTGCTTTGGCCATTGCAGTCATCATGCTATCTAAACCACCTGCATTGACTCCGGAATTAAGCATTAACTGAACCATAGCTACACCTGCAAATAAAGCAATAGCGGCACCGGTAATTTGCTTAAAGGTATTCGACCAGGCAAGTTTAATTTGTTCACCATTCATACCATGGATGGCATGAGTGATTAATGCAACTAAAATAAAAGGTATAGTACCTGGTAACCATAAATATTGTAAATTATATGTTAAACCTTCCACACCTGGAATGGGGAATTTTATCATTTGTGCTGACATCCAGGCTTTAAGCCCTAATGCTGGAACTCGGGAAACAACAAGAAGTAAAGCTATTAAAACATAGGGTGACCATGCTTTAGCAAGAGACATTTTTGCTTCACCAACATCACCAGTATCTAGAACTGATTTCCAATCTTCTTCCCATTCAGATTTATCTGGAAAATCCCAAGGAGTTTTAGGTGTTAAGATATTATTTTTAGCTGCCCAGAGGACGATTGGAAGACCGATTAGGGCACCAACTAACGATGGAAATTCAGGGCCTAAAGTCCAAGCTGTAATCAAGTATGGAACAACAAAGGCAAGCCCTGCGAAAATAGCAAAGGGAGCTGCAGCTAAACCGGCTTTTATTGACTTTTCCTTACCAAAGAACATAGTCAACATACAGATACCTAACAGGGGAACAAAAACTCCAACTATACCGTGTGAAACAGATACCCATTTTGTTAATACTAGGTTAAAATTGCTAACACCAGCTGCATCCAAACCAGCATTATTAAGGTTTCCGGCGATTGTACTCATCGCTCCTGCTATAGGTGTTCCAACCGCACCATAAGATACAGGGGTACTATTAAAAATAAGTGCTACTAAAGCAGCAGCTAGCGGTGGGAATCCAAGACCAACAAGTAATGGACCAGCTAGAGCAGCAGGAGTACCAAAACCTGATGCACCTTCGATAAAAGCACCAAACATCCAACCAATAATTATAGCTTGAACTCTACGATCCTTGGAAATACCCATAAAACCATTGTTTATAGTGGCCATAGCACCAGATTGTTTCATGGTATTAAGGATTAAGATTGCACCAAAGATAATAATCAGAACGTCCAAGGCTTTACCAAGACCAAAAATAGAATAGCCCAATACATGTTGGAAATCCATTTGCCATAGGGTTAAAGCAATTATAGCAGAAAGTAACCAAGAAAGGGGTAGGGCTTTTTTGGCTGGCCAGTTAAAAGCAGCCATTAAAACAATAGTTACAAGAATTGGTAAAAAAGCAATAAATGCATACATAAATCAAATACCTCCTCACAATATTAAAATGTTTTCTAATCTCTCTGTTTTTCTTTTTCTACCAAACTACCCTCCTTTTTTATATTATTTTGTATTGTTCCAGTAATATTAAATTTTGGCTATTTTTCATAAAATTCCTTCTTTAAATTCTAAATTTATGAAATTTATTATAAATATTATTTATAGAACAAAATTAAACCATATCTACAATCATTTTTAATTTTTTTAATTCATAATTAGTAAGTAAACGAAACTTTCCTTTAGGAAGTGAACCCAAGGATAACGAACCTATTTGTACTCTTTTTAAATTTAACACCGGATGATTTATGGCTTTACACATTCTACGTACTTGGCGGTTTTTCCCTTCACTAATAATGATTTCTAATAGTGTATTTTCATTATTACTGTTTAAAAATTTAACTTTTGCCGGTTGAGTAAAACCATCTTCTAACAAAACACCTTTTCTTAGTTGGTCTAGGGACCTTTCATTTGGAGTTCCTTTAACTAAAGCCTGGTATACTTTCTTGACTTGATATTTAGGATGGGTTAGACGATAGGCAAATTCTCCGTCATTAGTTAGCAATAATAAGCCTTCTGTTGCATAATCTAATCTACCTACAGGATAAATCCGTTGCTTAATACCTTTAGTTAAATCGAGAACAGTTGGTCTACCCTGAGGATCTTTACTGGTTGTTACATACCCGTCAGGTTTATGAAGTACTACATATATCATTTCCTCTTTTTTGTTTATTTTTTTATTATCAATTTCAATAATATCTTTGGTGGGATCTACCTTAGTACCTAGAGTAGTTATAATCAGGCCATTTACTTTAACTCTTCCTTCAAGTATTAACTCTTCACAGCTACGCCTTGAGCCAATACCGGCATGTGCTAAAAATTTGTGTAGCCTTTCCAAAATGTATACCTCCGTTGAAATCACTTAATCCTTATTATACCATATTTTACCCAAAGAGCTTATTTACTATAAACACAGCCGCGAGAAAAGAAGTTATATCAGCGATTAACCCAACCCATAAGGCGTGCCTATACTTACTAATACCTACCGAACCGAAATAAACTGATAAAACAAAAAATGTGGTATCTGAGCTACCTTGCATGGTAGATGCTAATCTACCAATTAGTGAATCAGGGCCAAAGGTATTAATTAGTTCCGTTGCAATGCCTAAGGCCCCTCCTCCTGATAAAGGGCGCATAATAGCCAGAGGAAGAACCTCACCAGGAATACCAAAAAATTCAATAATTGGATTAATACCTTTAACCATTATACCCATTGCCCCGGAATTTCTAAACAAACCGATAGCAACTAACATGGCTACAAGATAGGGTATTAGTTTGATAGCTATTTTAAATCCTTCTTCAGCCCCTTTAATAAATTCTTCATACACCTTAACACCTCTTATATAGGCAATAACGGGAATAGAAAAAACTAAAAAAGGGATAGTCCATTTCGATATTAACCCAATAAAAGACTCCAACACTTTTCTCAACCCTTTCTAGCAAATAATCGAAAAATTCTATCTGCTGTTAAAGCTATACTCATGCCGATACAAGTAGCAAAAAGTGTTGTCCCAACTATTTCTGTAGGATTTATTGAGCCTGCTGCCACCCTTACTCCAATTATCGTTGCGGGAACGACAACAATACAAGAAGTATTTATCGCTAAAAAAGTAATCATTGCATCACTAGCTTCATCACTATTTTTGTTTAGAGTTTGTAATTCTTGCATAGCTTTTAGTCCAAAAGGTGTGGCTGCATTACCGAGACCTAAAACATTGGCACTTATATTTAATAGTATAGCACCCATAGCAGGATGATTGCCTGGAACACTGGGAAATAAATATTTTGTAACGGGTCTAATTATCCGTGCTAAAATATCCACTAAACCTGCTTTTTCAGCTAAACGCATAATTCCTAACCAGAAAGTCATTAACCCTATCAAATCAAAAGAATATCTCACTCCTAAATTTGCAGAATGTAATACCGTATCAGTTATAATTTCCGGTTGACCATTACCTGCAGCAACTATTATGCCTATAACAATTAATAATAGCCAGATAATATTAATCATAGGTATCCACCATCCACCCTATCTATTCATGTCTCTTAGATACCTATGAAAATTAGAGTCCTGATAGAACAAAAAAATCTGTTCCTTAGGAAGAACAGATTTTCCAAGTGTTACTTTTTAGCCACAGATACAACTAATTTTTTTAAACCACGGGCCCTTACGAGGCACATGGATAAACACGGATAAAAAATTTAATTAATAAAATAAATGATCCCCTAAAATAGCATACAATCCGTGTTCATCTGTGTTCATCCTTGGTTAAATTAATTTGTTGCCCCAGCGAATTCATTTGCCATTTGGCTTTCTTCTGTTTTATTTGTAGACTTTTTGTTAACTAAATTTTGTAACTGATTAACCATATTTGGTGCTAAATCTATTAACCTATCAACTACTGTATTACCATCAACAGGTAAAAAGCGCACATCTTCTTTAGCTACAACTAAAAAACCTACTGGTTGTACTGATACTCCTGCACCTGAACCACCACCAAAGGGTAGTGCCTGCTTACCTTCTTCATTACTCCCCCCACCAGCAGTCTCAAATTCTCCACCACCTGCGGCAAAACCACAAGCAACTCTCGATACAGGAATAATTACAGTACCATTTTGGGCTTCTACCGCTTCACCTACAACTGTATTAACATCCACCATTTGTTTAATACTTTCCATGGCTGTTTTCATTAAACCTTCTATTGGATGGTTGCTCATAATAAAACCTCCTTCATTTTTTACGAAGTGATACCTCTTAGTAAGCTTGAACTTACTCGTACAAAGCGAATCGTTTGAATAATGACAATTATAATATGGCCTAAGGGGAAGGAGATTATGCAATCATATTCCAAGTGAAGTTTAGGATTATTAAAATCGGGGATAATTTGAATTGTTGGTGTTTCTGTTTTTATACTAATCCATTTAGAAAGTTGGGATATCAAAAAGCTATAAATCCCCCAAAGTGAGCCAAAGGCTATGCTAGTCTGGGCTGCATCACCAAGACCCACTTTGGTATAAATATTTAACTTTTTACATTTTATTGGTTTTAAAATTTTAGAAGTTAATTTTAGTGAATGAGAAAGTACCTGGATACCCCGTGGTGCCCAGATATTTATACGGCGAATTATAACACCCCAATTACGCTCCGGTAATTTTTCGGCCTTTAATGATTCTTTAATGTTTTTAGGATTATATTTTCGTCGAGCTAGTAATGCCAAAACTTTTACAAAAGGAGAAGTAATTGCTAGATTTATAGTAATAAAAAATAACTTAATCTTAATTTGTATTTGATCTTTGTTTTCTTTACGTTGATATAATATATGAATCTGAATAGGAACAAAAGCTAATAAAAACATAATAATAATTAAACAAATAAAGCTTATAATTAGGTACCAAGCCAATTAAACTCACCTCACAAACAGGAAGCAAGATGCAAGATACAGGAGGCAAATGAAATTCCCATTCGTTGGGGGCATTCCTCTGCCCGCAATCAAACCCAAAAAGAGGTGTGTCCCCTTTCCTTACTACCTGTAACATCTTGTTATTGCTTGTTCAATATGAAAATGTTCAATGAGTATAATTTTGGCAAAAATACCTAAAAATATGCAGAAACAGGTTCAATTAACATTAGTTAGATGGAATGGTTGGTAATTGAGAAAGATCCGCTAAACCAAAGTATTTTAAAAAGTCTTTAGTAGTGCCATAGAGAATAGGTCGACCCGGCGTTTCTTTTCTGCCTATTTCTTCGATGAGGTTTTTTTCCACCAATGTACTAACTATTTTATCAACTTTAACTCCTCTAATAGCTTCGATTTCACCTCTAGTAATAGGTTGTTTGTAGGCTATAATTGCTAAGGTTTCTAAAGCTGCCTGAGAAAGAGTACTAAGTTGGGGTTTTAATAATTTTTCAATATATTGATCATATTGAACTTTGGTAGCAAATAAAAATCCACCTGCTACCTCGACTAAATGAAATCCGTGATAATCTTTTCTATATTCCTCTTGAATTTCGGCAATAATTTCTTGTATATCTTGAGGATTGTGACCAATTATCTTGGTAAGATCCTGAATAGATAAAGGCTCGGTACTAATAAATAAGAGACTTTCAATAATTGCCTTTGTTTCATCTGTAAATAACAATTTTTTTCCTCCTTATCAAGTGCCCTGAGGGGCAATTCACCTGTCCAGGACGAAGCAACCGTTATCTCGCGTTTATTGGGATTCCTCAGCCCAAAATAAAACCCCAAAATATGTGTGTTTCCTTTCCTAAATAGAAGATGGGAATCTTACGGCTGGCAATCATCGGATAAGGCATCTTCTTTTAAAAAAATAGTGATTTTACCAAAGGCATCTTTTTGGATAATGCCTATTTTTTTTAATTTTATTAATTCTAATAAGGCTAAAAATGTAACGATAATTCTTAAACGGCTTGTCCTCTTTGGAAACAATTCATTAAAAACTAGTTGAGTATTGGAAGCTAGTTTTTGTAAAATATTTTCCATGCATTCTTGAATAGATACCTCTTCTTTAGTTACCTCATATGTCGGTTCTGGTTCTTCATGTTTTTCTAAGATAATTCTAAATGTATCTAATAGATCATAGACTGAAATGTTTTCTACCGGGTTTTGAGGTCCGTATTTTTTTAGAATTTCACTGATATCAGGTAGTCTAATATGTACCTTTTGCATTAGGGCTTCTTTTTCTTTAAAGACTGTTGTTATTTCCTTAAACAGCTTGTATTGTTTTAATCGGGCGACTAGTTCCTCCCGGGGGTCTATTTCCTCTTCTTCAACAATCTTTTCTGGTTTGGGTAAAAGCATCCTAGCTTTAATAGATAGTAAAGTAGCTGCCATTACTAAAAATTCACTAATAGAATCCAGGTCTAAATATTCCAATGCTTTTAGATATTGCATATATTGATCGGTTATTTTGGCAATGGGAATATCATTAATATCAATTTCGTTTTTCTCTATTAAATGTAATAGTAAATCCAGTGGGCCTATAAAATTTTCTATGAAAACATTAAATTGATTTTTATCCAAAAACAGCTCGCCCCTTTAACCGGGAAATTCTACTAAAAGGTTAATAATGCAGCTAAGGTTGTAACTAAAGTAATTAAAACATTTGCAATGGGTAATACAAGATATCTAGTAAAACCAGTAATAATTAAAAGCATTAAAATCAGCGGACCATAACCTTCAAGAGAGTAAATGAAGTTCAAACTGGATTTTGGTAATAAACCAGCCAAAATTTTGGAGCCATCTAACGGCGGTATTGGTAGTAAATTAAAAGCAGCCAGATAAATATTGATTATAATTAAATTACTCAAGAAAATATAGGTCAGAGTTCCATAATCGCCTAAGTAGTTAAAAATTAACGCCCCAATAAAGGCAATAAGAACATTTGTTAAGGGCCCGGCTAATGCCACAAGCATCATGCCTCTTTGTCGATCTTTACGAAAATAATAAGGATTAACTTCAACTGGTTTGGCCCAACCAAAGCCTGCAATTAATAGTAAAAGCGCCCCTAAAGGGTCTAAATGACTAACCGGATTTAATGTCAGTCTCCCCTGTATTTTTGGTGTAGGATCTCCTAAGCGATATGCCACATATCCATGAGCTAACTCATGAAAAGTGATAGCTATTAAAACAACTGGAATTAGAATCAAAATTTTTTCAAGAGTAAAATTTGTCAACATAATGTTATCACGCCTTCTTAGTCAAATTAGCAAAGAATGTTCTTTTAATTATACCACAAAAGCCTTAGAAAAATGGAAAAAATAGAGATGGTAATCCATCTCTATTAACTGATATTTTCTATGAGATTTACAGCATCTGTCCATTTATTGCATTTATCCCCCCACCGAGCTTTTAGACTCCCATCTTCATATAATTCAATTACTTCACAAATATTGGGACAACCTTTGCACTCGAATGAGGCGGTAGTAAATTTGGTATTTATTAAATTTAATCCTTTAAAATTAGATTTTCCTTTTTCAGTAACTGTTTCCTGAGCCAAGATAGCTGCACCTAATGCCCCCATTACATCAAAATATTTGGGAACTATTACTTCCTCACCTAAAGCATTTTGAAAAGCAATTTTTATCCCCGGATTTGCAGCAACTCCTCCCTGAAAAATAATGGGTCCCTTAATATCCTTGCCTTTTCCTACATTATTCAAATAGTTCCTTGTTAAGGCCTCACATAACCCCGCAACTATATCAGGAAGGCTATGACCTAATTGTTGTTTATGAATCATATCACTTTCTGCAAAAACAGAACATCTCCCAGCTATTCTAACGGGATTTTTTGCTTCAAGAGCTAAAGTGGAGAATTTTTCAATTGATAAACCCAGGCGAGCTGCCTGTTGGTCTAAAAATGAACCGGTACCTGCTGCACATACTGTATTCATAGCAAAATCGGAAACAACACCCTGATCAATAATGATTATCTTGGAATCCTGTCCACCAATTTCAATTACTGTATGAACATTATATATTTGATTAACAGCTGCAACAGCATGAGCGGTGATTTCATTTTTTACTACATCAGCCCCAACTATAAGGCCTGCTAGTTGCCTACCACTTCCTGTTGCACCTGCTCCTTTTATCTTCATACCTTTTGGTAATGAACTAATCATTTTATATAAACCATTTTGTAAAGCTTCTACTGGTCTACCTTGAGTTCTTATATATGAAGAATATTCTACCTCTTGGTTTTCATTAATTAAAACAAAATTGGTACTTACTGAACCAACATCGATGCCTAAAAATACATTCACTGGGCTGTCCTCCTTTTCCCACATGCTAATTGTCTCTGAATTAAGTCTAAAAATGCTTCCAGTCTAGTAACTAAACCTGCTTTACCTGATTGCTCATCCACATAGATTGTTAACATGGGTATTTGATATTTCTCTCGTACTTTCGGCAATATATTATGGGCAACAATTTCCGGCATGCAAGTTAATGGTGCAATCTGAATAATCCCATCAAAACCTTCTTGGGCAAAACCTACAGCATATCCTATGGTTTCTCTTCCATGACCTCCTACAAAATAATTAAGGTAAGGTTTACTAAGTTCGCTAAAAGGCTTATGTGTTACTTTTTTGGAAAAATTCATTAAAAGGTGGCTATTAATCCACTCACTTAAATAAAGAGATCTTGTCACTTCAGCTCCTAGCTTACCCAATTCTTTTTCAATATCTAAACCAACAAATGGTTCTAAAAGAGTATATATTTCACCAATTAAACCAATACGAATTACCTCTTTATTTAAATTAAGAGGTACCTGATCCAGTTTTAGTAACCCTAAATTGGTTGCTTCCTGAAGAGAATAAAAACTTTGTGCTTGATTAATGGTATTTAAAACATGGTTATAGATACAATCGACAGTACCTATTTTCTTTTCCCGTGGCCTTAAATATTGTACTTTTTTCTCAATTAAATCAACACTATAGGATTTCTCGAAGGCAAACTTAATAGCTTCAATAACTTTCCACCAAGAGTTTGTTCCTATAATTTTCTTTAATCTCGAAATAAATTGTCCTAAATGTTTATCTGGTGGTTCTAATACTAAACAATCATATTCATATCCAAGATCTCGTAATATTTCTACTTGTACTTGTGCGTATAAACCAAAACGGCAAGGACCTACCCCTCCCGCCATAATGATGGTATCAGCACCTAATTCTTTAGCTTCAATTAAATTTCCCAGGTTAAGCTTTAATGGCAAACATGCAAATTCCGGACTATATTTAACTCCTAAATTTAAGGTTCTTTGACTAGAAAACGGTGGAACTACTACTTCTAAACCCAAATATTCCAACAAGGCTTTGACAGGTATATACATATTACCCATATGGGGAAAAGTTATTTTCAAAATCATACCACCCTTCTTTGCAATAGATCGTAAAACGCTTCAATTCTCGTATTAATTCCGGCTTCACCGGTGTGTTCATCAATTGTTAAATTTAATATTGGTTTATCTGTTTTGTTTTTTAGATGGTGCATAATCATGCTACTACTCATAGAATCGGGACCACAACCAAAAGAACTTATATGAATAAATCCTTTGATATTTTCCTGTCGACTATAGTAAAAACTTGCACCTAATGAGTTTTTAGCGAAATTCCAAAAAATTTTTTTAGGATAATCTTTAAGTTCATTATTTATTAAGCTTTTCGGTAACATTTCTGGTGTGTAAATATAAACGTTTAATTTAGCTAGTTTTTCTAAAAGATTCATACTAAGGTATGAATCATAGAGAATATATTCATGACCAATAACACAAAGAGCCACGTCACTGTTCTCTTTTCGGACCTGAGGTATCTTTAATTCTTTGGGAAATGTTTGTTTTAGCCACTCTTGGTTAAATTTTTTTAAATTTGTATTTGCGTTAAACCATGCTTTGATAATAGAAAAATGTTTATTAGTGAATAAACAACCTACATCTAAAATTGTCTTCAATAACGGTTTTTCGTTTTTGGTTATATCTATTGTTGGACCTATTAATCGGGGTAAATTATCAATTGTAGATAACATATCCGGAATGCCCATAAACTTGGGGCAAGTATATTCTTTTTTTTCCACACTAACTACCCTAGGTGTGAAAATATAATCAACTTTATCCTTTAAATAATTTACATGACCGAAAAACACTTTAACAGGTAGACATACTTCATCAACAACATACTTGGCACCTGAATCCAAAATATCTTTATTTGTTGGTGGAGAAACAATTACCTCTACACCAAGATTTAAGAAAAAACTTTTCCAAAGTGGAAAAAATTTATAATAACTTAATGCGCGAGGAATTCCAACTTTGATCATTTTTGCCTCCTAGATAAATTAAATAGCGTACATTTAAGATTTTTAACATTAAATGGTTTTTTTATACAAAAATAGTGCCCTAATATAAGGCACTATTTTTTTTTCCATTTTAGTCTAGGTTTTTGAGCTGGTGCAGGAATGGTACCGCCTTTTTGCCGAGTTTTATCAAGAGGCTTTAACATTTCGGGGCGAACATTTTGAATTGGAACTGGAGAGCGAATGATTATCGATTTAAGGGCGCGCCAATTAAAGGGAAATAAGGGCCAGAGATATGGAACACTAAAAGATTTTGTAAAGGCTAGAAAAACCATAACCATAAAAATTCCACCGAAAAGTCCAGGTAAGCCTAATAAAGCTACGGAAAATAGTAGAAAAAATCTAATATATCTATTAGCTAAACTTAATTCATAACTAGGTGTAGCAAACGTACCCACTGCGGCCAATGCACCATAAAGAATTACTTCCGGAGCAAAAAGACCAATATTAATAGCAACATCTCCAATTAAAAAAGCTGCAATTAGACCTAAGGCGGTGGCCAAAGGTGAAGGGGTATGGATAGCTGCCATTCGGATTAAGTCAATCCCTATTTCAACGAGAAATAGTTGTAGTAGTAAAGGTACGTGCCCTCTTTTTTCTGGACCAATATATTTTAAACCTTCAGGTAAAAGGTCTGGTTGCATAGAAACTAAATACCATAGTGGCAAAATAATAAGAGATGAAATTACCCCAAAAAATCTTACCCATCTTAGGTAGACACCAATACTAGGGCTTTGTCGATACTCTTCGGCATGCTGAAGATGATGAAAATATGTAGCCGGTAAAATAATAACGCTTGGTGAGGTATCAACAATTAAAATAACATGACCTTCTAAAAGATGTACAGCCGCAACATCTGGTCGTTCTGTATAGCGAACCTTAGGAAAAGGATTCCAATATGTTCCGGGTACAATTAATTCTTCTAGGGATTTTTCTGCCATAGGTAAACCATCTATATTAATTGATTGTAATTTATCCTTAACATTATTAATTAAATCAGGGTTGGCAATATCTTCAATATAGCTCACAATTACATCAGTTTTTGAACGGCGCCCTACTTGTAAAATTTCCATTCGTAATTTAGGATCACGAATACGTCTTCTAATTAGGGCCGTATTAAAAACTAAAGTTTCCACAAATCCATCCCGGGAACCTCGACTAACTCTTTCAATATCGGGTTCTTCGGGACTTCGGGACGGATATTCACGAGCATCTATAATTATACCTTGGTCAAGACCATCTATTATTAAAACTATGCTACCGGATAATACTGAAGAAATAATTTTATCAAGCTGATTAGTTGGTTCGCTCTCAATATAATTAATAAACTTGGTTACTAATTTCTCAATAGGGTCAATAGTTAAATCCTCTTTATCCAGGCCAGTCAGTGTTCGCATTATCCAAAGCATGATATCATCTTTGGCAAATCCGTCAACTAGATAAAGACATGATTTCTTGCCGGCAATATTTATATCTCGCCGAATTACATCAAAACTTTTTTCTACTCCTAATTCTCTGTCCAAAATTAAAATATTTTCTTCGAGTTTTTTATTTACTACTACACTTTGTTTTTCATCAAGTTGGACCATTATTTAAGTCCTCCTGAGCAATAATATAATTTAATGCTTTAGTGGTTATTTTTGCACCCAGACAAAAATTATCATGACCCTCCATTTTTCCTAGATCACCTATACCAATAATCAGTGGAATGTCTAACTCTTTTAAAACATCTACCGTATCACCATGGATATTTTTTGTTTCCCAACAAGGATTTCCGTGTTTATCTACAGACCCTTCGATAAATTGCCCATTTTTGGTAATTGCTATATCACATTCCACCCCATCCACATCTGTATTAGATGCGACAGCTACAGCACCTAAAATCTTAATTTCAGGGTGTTTAGCAACAATTTCCAATGCTGTTTCCCCTTCTCCCTTATCTGGTGATCCTCGATCATCAAACATGACCACAACAGGGTCATGTTCGGCCTGTTTGATTAGTTCGACAATTTTTTGACCCGTAAGAGGTGTGGGATTTCCGCCAGAAGCAGAGATAGTTCTAGCATTAATGTTTTTTGCAGCTATTTCTACAGCTTGTTGTGCCACCGAGTCACCATCGGTCACAATTATCACTTTTCTTTCCATCTTTTTAACCCTTTGGATTAAATATTGTGGCCATTGAAAGACCTAAAATTATGGCCGCAACAATACCAACAGATGCCGATTCAAAACCCCCACCTATTGCCCCCAATATTCCTTTTGTTTTTGCACCTTCGATAGCCCCTTGGGCTAAGGCATGACCAAAACCGGAAAGAGGTATTGTAGCACCTGCACCTCCAAAATTCACCAAGGGCTCATACAACCCAATTGCACTAATAACAGCACCTGTGGTAACATAACCCACTAATATGTGCGCCGGAGTGACCATAAAAGGTGTTAAATCGAGAATTAGTTGGCCTATGATACAAATTAATCCCCCAATTATAAAAGCATTAATAATATTTTCGAACATTCTTATAGCACCCCTATCTTTTTGCTTGAATTACTACACCATGGGCAATACCAGGAATTGTTTCGCCTTGTTGAGAACTGGTAGGACTTAATAAGGCACCTGTTCCTACAAATAAAATATTTCGCCATTTCCCTTCAAGCATTTTAGGCAATAAATAACCAGCTAAAACACTGGCAGCACACCCACAACCACTACCACCGGAATGAGTATCCTGGCTTGGGTCATAAATTAGTACACCACAATCTGAGTAATTTTTGGAAATATCATATCCACTTTGTAGAACTAACTTTTCACATAATATTCTTCCTAAGTTTCCTAAATCACCCGTAATAATTAAATCAAATTCATCTGGTTGTCTTCCTGTATCCTTAAAATAACGAATAATGGTATCGGCTGCTGCCGGTGCCATTGCTGAACCCATATCCATAGCATTCGCTTGGCCTAAATCTATTATTTTTCCAACAATGCCCTGAGTAATAACTAGATCTGCATCACAGGAGTTTTCTTCTAATATAAAAGCCCCACAGCCAGTAACTGTCCATTGAGCTGTCATAGTTCTTTGTATACCTAGCTCAGTTGGAAATCTTAGTTGTCTTTCTGCTGTTTCGTGATGACTCGAAGAGGCAACACCTATTCTTTTTCCGAAACCACCATTTAAAATCATGGCACCGATAACTAATCCTTGAGCCAATGTTGAACATGCACCATATAATCCTAAAAAAGGCACACCCAAAGAGCGGCCAGTAAAAGTGGAACTAATTATTTGATTTAATAAATCTCCAGCTAATAAATAATCCAGATCTTTAGGTAAATATTGCTTTTTACTTAAGGCTATATTTAGACTATGTTCTAACATTTTTTGTTCGGTTTTTTCCCAGGATCTTTGTCCATATAAATTATCATTTAATACATAGTCAAATCCACTTCCTAAAGGTCCTTTACCTTCCATGGGTCCAACAATTGATGCAAAAGAGGCAATTTGTATAGGATTGATAAAATTTAATGTTTGTTGTCCAATTTTATTATTTTGCATTTCCTATCTATCACCTTACTTTATGAGATAATATGTTAGTCCAATAATAACTGAGATTAAACTTCCGTAAAGAAGTACCGGTCCAGCAATTGTAAATACTTTGGCTCCAACCCCATAGATATAGCCCTCTCTTTTAAATTCCATAGCAGGGGAAACAATAGAGTTAGCAAAACCAGTTACAGGAACCGTGGAACCAGCACCACCCAAACGTCCAATTTCGTCATAAATACCCAAACCGGTTAATAAAGCCCCTAAAAAAATCATTACCATTGAAGTAAAAGTAGTAGCTTCTTTAATAGGGATGCCACCTAGGGTAAAAGAATTTAAAACTATTTGTCCGATACTACAAATAGTACCCCCTACTAAAAAGGCTGCAATAACATTTTTTAATACTGGAGTTTTAGGTAAACTTTTATATACTAAGCGACCATATCTTATTTGGAGATAATTTTTTATTAAATCCTGTTGTTCTACAACTTTTTCTCTTAAAGAAAAAATTTCTTGACGTTCAGTCTTATGATTTTCTTGAGTCTCCAGAAATACGAGATTTTGGTAATCTTCTTGTAACTCTTGATTTATTTCATTTATTTCCGAATCAGAATAATTTTTTATTTGGGTTAGTCTTTTTTCTCTTTCAGAAACTCTTTGGTAGATTATATTAAGGTTCATAAATATCACCTCACATTGTATTATTTCTCTTTAAAAAGTTTATTATGTAAAGAATTATTTGCTTTCTGGCAAAAAGAAAAACCGGAAAAGATCCGGTTTATCCTGGACAAGGTAAATTGCCCTTAAGGCAAAGAAGGTACCCTAAGGTATAAGTCAAAGAAAATTTAGTGATGTTCGTGTATTCGAAAGGCTAGCTCTATCTTAAGTAAATTTACTTATGAAATATTAGACTCTTCACTCATTAAGGTTTTTATTTTTCGCAGTGCTTGACGTTCGATTCGAGAAACTTGAACTTGTGATAAACCTACAGTTTCTGCAACCTCAGTTTGAGTTTTATCATGGAAAAATCTAAGTAATAAAACTTCTTTTTCTTTGGTGGGTAGTTTATTTAATACTTCTTTTAAAGCCAACTTATCAAGCCAAGATGGATCATCATCGTCATCATTAGTTAGTTGGTCTAAGATATAAATAGGGTCCCCATCATCCTGATAAAGAGTTTCATGAATGGATGTTGGTGTCTGCATAGCCTCTAAAGCTGTAACAATATCCTCTATTTCTATATCAAGTACTTCTGCAATCTCGGAGATTTTAGGATCGCGACCCAGTTCCTTAGTTAATGTTTCTCTGCATTTATTCACTTTATAAGCAGTTTCTTTTAAGGACCGACTTACTTTTACCGGGTTATCATCTCTTAAGAAGCGGCGAATTTCACCGATAATCATTGGTACTGCATAAGTGGAAAATTTAACATTATAGCTTGTATCAAATTTATCAATAGCTTTAATTAAACCTATGGTGCCAATCTGAAATAAATCTTCAATCTCATATCCTCTGTTGGCAAATCTTTGAACCAAGTTGAATACTAATCTTAAATTACAATTTACTAATCTCTCTCGGGCCTCATGATCACCATTTTGTGCTTTTAGTAATAAGTCTGTCATTTCTACATCTGTCAATAATGGGAATCTGGGAAGGTTCATTTCCGATAATCTAACATTCATATTTCACCTTTTAAGTAGCTAGCCGAGCACAAGACCCGTTATCCAGTAGCTTTTTTTGTAATATCACTTTTGTCCCCTTACCAACAGTTGATATTACATTGACATTATCCATGAATGACTTCATAAAAACAAAACCCAGTCCCATTCTCTCTGGATCAGTAGAAAAAGTTGGAGCCATAGCTTGTTCAATGTCCGGAATACCGATTCCAGCATCTTCTACTGTTACCACTAATAAACCCTTTTGAATGTTAGCTTCGATAGTAACCAAACCCGACGACTTATTTTGATAACCATGAATTATGGCATTTGATACTGCTTCTGATACAGCAACTTTGATTTCTTCCAAATCATTAAGAGTAGTATCAAGTTGGGCTGCAAGACTTGAAATGACAACCCTTGCTAGAGCCACATTTTCCGGCAAACTGGAAAATTCCAACCGAATATAGTTTTCAGTTCCTTGAACACTCATTCTCTAAGCCTCCCTTTTATCTTTCATTAGTAACTCATCTGTGTTAAAAACAGGAATGATTTTCATAATTCCTGATAAGTCTAAGATTCTACGTACAGAAACTTTAGCATCCCAGATAGACATTTTTCCTCCTCGCTGTTGAATAATTTTATAGCGACCTAAAATAGCCCCAAGCCCTGAACTATCAATAAAATCTACTTCACTTAAATCAAGAATCAAGTTTTTTATAGGCCTGTCCATTATAATTTTATCAACACTTTCTCTAAATTCCTTAGCGATTACTAAGTCCAGGTCACCGGTTACTTTAACGATTAGGCTATCATTTTTAATTTTTACTACTACCATTTGTTTCCTCCTCCTTTACTTTTCTAATTAGATTGTCTTATTCTATAATAAAGTTGACATTCCTGCTAATATTTGGAAAAAAGAATGTCGATTTATGGGAAAAGAGATTAATTTGTATTGTATTTCAATTTTGGTGGTCTTTTAATATTTATTAACCACGGATAAACACAGATGAACACGGATTTCATGTAAATTTTTGGGTCATTATAGATATTTTAGATAGATATTTTAAAAAATTTATATTTTTTTCTGTGTCTATCCGTGTGACTTGTAAGGCCCCGTAGTTTTTTAATAAAAAAAACACTTCCTCATAAAAACGGAAGTGTTTAGCAAAAATTTTTATTTTAAAATTCAATAATATCTCTAAATAACTTATTATATTGCTGCAGGAATGTACCTCTTT
>JBMNUR010000022.1:0-20034 GCA_050946395.1 Peptococcales bacterium | reverse complement strand
AACAATTCTTGCATCTTCTTCTGTAATATTAAATGGGGATTCAACTCGTTTAGGTAATTCTTGAATAGCTAGATCAAGAAAGTCACCATCCAATTCAGGATAAAGAATGCCGTAGCGGCCAATGGCACCGGCTCTACCAACTATTAGATTGTCTTTATCAATATATACAGTAATATTTTCAGCAATGTGTTTCATGGCTTTAGCCCATCTTAAAATAAGAGGCTGTCCCTCAGTTTGCTTCATAGACTCAGTAAAATATTTTGCTCTTTCTACATCAATGATTGGGCGTCGTTGGCCTTGGATTTCTTTTAAAATTCTAAAAGGTCTTTCTCTTCCGTAGGTTTTTTTTGCACCTTTGAGTTCCTCTTCAATCCGTGCTTCTTGTGGTGATAAAACACAACAACTACTCATTATATATTCCTCCTTTATAATATTTTTTTATAATGGCATTACACTTATTATCAATGCAAAATTTATGCCAATAAAAAATTACCTAGGGGAAATTTTCTAATATTAATTAATAGTAAAAATTATATATCAGAATTAAATAGGTTGTATATAACAAATAAAGTATCATTGCAGAGCACTAGTGACGAATTTTACAATCCGCCCGTGGTCTCTCCCTTGGGATGATATGGGTAAGCTGTAGTATGTTTATATTAAAAACGTTGCAAAAGTGCAACAAAGAATGCCGCCTTGCAACGTTTTTAAAAATTTTTTAAATGACTGCTTTTATTTCCCGGAAAACTTTTTTAGTTTTCTAAAAATAGTAGATCTATCTACTTGTAAATATTTTGCTGCTAGGGAAATAGAACCATATTCATTTATAGCTTGTTCTATTACACTTTTTTCGAATTCGCTCATAATTTCGTTTAGCTTTTTTCCTTTTGTAAAAGCAGAGGAAGCTAAGGCACTGTTATTAAGGTTATTTTCAACGACAAGCATATTGCCGGGCAAATCGGATACTTCAATAATTTCTTTATCTCGAGTAACAACTAAGCTTTGAATTAAATTTTCAAGCTCTCTTACATTTCCAGGCCAATTGTGCTTTAAAAAAACATCATAGACATCATTAGATAGACTCATTATCTTTTTATATTTCGTAGTATATTTTTCAAGAAAAAAGTCAGTTAAATGAGGGATATCATCCTTTCTTTCACGCAATGCAGGTATTTGTATTACGGCAACATTAAGTCTATAGTATAAATCACTTCTAAATTTACCTTCTTTAACATCCTGCAAAAGATCCCTATTAGTAGCTGCGATAATTCGCACATCGACCTTTTTGGTTTTAGTAGCTCCCACACTCATTATTTCTTGGTCTTGAAGCACCCGTAGAAGTTTTGCTTGCATTGTTAGAGGTAGTTCGCCAATTTCGTCCAAAAATAATGTTCCTTTATCAGCTAATTCAAAAAAACCTGGCTTGCCTTTTGCATTAGCTCCTGAAAAGGCACCTGGCGCATAACCAAAAAGCTCCGATTCAATTAAGCTTTCAGGAATAGAGGTGCAGTCAACTTTAAAGAAAGGTTCACTAACACGTGGACTGTTTTTATGTATTAACCGTGCGAAGACATCTTTTCCTACACCTGTTTCTCCTAGTAATAACATAGTTGCATCAGTTTTCGCAACTCTTTTAGTAATATCTAATATGCTTACCATTTTTGCGCTTTCGGCAATTACTGATTGGTTTTTACTATTTTCGTAAAATGAGAATTTATGGTGGTACTTTTCAATTAATTCTTGTTGAGCAGCAATTTGTTCCTGTAGTTGAGAGAGAATTGTGATATCTCTAGCGAAGGTTACAACTAATGCTACTTTTCCGCTCTCGTTGAAAACAGGAGTACCACTTAAAACAATTTTTCTTCCTCGTTTATTTATTTGCACACATGTTTTGGGTTTGCCGGTTTTAACTATTTCCGAGTTTAGGGCAGTATCAAACACACCTTCTTTTATTAGGTCTTGTACTAATTTACCACTTATCTCTTCTTCTTTAAGTCCAGAATGTCGCACATATGCTTTATTTACTTTTAAAGTCTTACCGGTAGAATCTGTTATATAGATACCATCAGTAAATACATCCAAAATACTCTCGAAATATTCGAAAAAGTTATTCAGTAAGCTTCTTGAGGCCATTTATAATTACACCTCTTTATAATGGATAATGTAAAAAACCTATCTTACATTTAATGTTATCGATAAAATCCAGAATTGTCAATCAATATAGTGCAGTTACGCAACTATTGATGCAAAACTGCACTTATTATTATAAGTTAAATTAAAGATAGAAACCTTTAATATACTATTAATGGCAATTTTGCAATACAGGTCAATGAAAAAAAGTGGAAAAATTCTGATAGAAATGTCCAAGGACTAGTTGGTATGAAATTTGCATTAATTAAAATTATAATAACTATTTGTAATCTATAACAAAACAAGGAGGATTAAAAGGGATGAAAATAATTGATTTTAGGTTTAGGCCTAATACTGCAGAGACTTTATCAGGTATTGCCAACAGTCAAATGTTTAAAGGGTTGTGTGCAGCAATTGATTTTAACAAGATGAAGCCTCAAACTGTGGCGGAAGTTGTCGAAGATTTGGACAAGTATAATGTTGAAGTTGCAGTTGTTACAGGTAGAGACTGCGAAACTACTTATGCAGCAAAATCTAATAACCCCAGTGTTGTTGAGTTTGTCAATATGTATCCTAAAAAATTTATAGGTTTTGCCGGCATGGACCCTCATAAGGGGATGCGGGCTATTGAAGAATTAAAGGATTTAGTTGAAAACAAAGGTTTAAAAGGCGCTGCTATTGACCCCTATTTAGCACAAATCTATGTCAATGATGCAAAATATTATCCCATATATTCGAAATGTTGTGAATTAAATATTCCTTTAGTAATAACTACTGGACCGGCCACACTGGTTCCAAATGCAGTAATCGATCATGTTGCACCTAGATATATCGATTTCGTAGCCAGAGATTTTCCAGAACTAAAAATTATTATTAGTCATGGTGGATACCCATGGGTAAATGAAATGATTATAGTTGCTCAGAGAAATGAAAATGTTTATTTAGAACTCTCTGAATATGAATTTTTCCCTCAATCTGAGGCTTACTTTCAAGCTATTAATACAATAATTAGTGATAAAGTGCTGTTTGCCAGTGCGCATCCTTTTGTTGATTTTAAGGACGCCATAGAAAATTATAAGAAGTTACCGTTAGATGACGATGTTCGTGAAAAAGTAATGTATTGGAATGCGGCGAAAGTTTTAGGTATTGAAACCAAGCCCGAAGTAAAGGTTGATAACCAAGGCCTTGAAAAACAAATTATTGAAGCGGTAATTAAGGAGTTAGCCAAAAAGGGTATGGTTGCAGGTTAAGAATTTAGGTGAGAATAATGGAAAAATTAATGGCAACAGATTTAATAATTAAAGAATTTGAAGAAAGGATTTCAAACCCACTCAGAGGGGATCAACTAAAGGGTAAAAAGTTATTTACAGGGGTGGATTTGGGAACAGCATATATTGTTCTAGCTGTTGTTGATGAGACCGGCATACCTGTTGCGGGGGCAATGCGTTTTGCCCAGGTAGTTAAAGATGGCTTAGTTGTAGATTATATAGGAGCCGTTGATATTGTTGAAACTCTCAAGAAAGAAATCGAAGACAAAATCGGTAGTGAACTGGAATACGCAGGAGTAGCGTACCCCCCTGGTACAAATACCAATGATCGTAAAGTTTTCCGAAACATTGTCGAAGCAGTTGGATTCGAAGTAATTGTCGAAATTGATGAACCTACTGCAGCCAATAAAGTTGTCTCAATAACCGATGGTGCAATTGTTGATATTGGTGGTGGCACTACAGGTATAGCAATTTTCCAAAATGGTGAAGTGGTTTATACTGCTGATGAACCTACAGGAGGAACTCATTTTAGCTTAGTCATTTCCGGTGCCTACAAAATTAGCTTTGATGAAGCTGAAGAATTAAAAAAATGTCCTGAAAATCACCAGAGGTTATTACCAATCGTAAAACCCGTTATTCAAAAGGTGGCGGGTATTATAAAAAAACACATACAGGTACATCCGGTGGAAAATGTATTTTTAGTTGGGGGAACCTGCTGTCTAGCAAATATTGAAAGAATACTAGCTGAAGAAGTTAATATTCCTGTCGTAAAACCCCAAAATCCGTTTTTAGTAACTCCTTTAGGAATAGCAATTAGTGCCAAAGAGACCCACTAAGAAAGGGTGAAATTATGAAAATAGGCAAAGTAATTGATAATGTTTGGGCAACTCGGAAAGATGAAGCACTAGTTGGCATCAAACTGATGATTGTTCAGCTTTTAGATAGAAAACGGGAAGAAGATTGTCGTATTATTGTAGCCGCAGACATCATTGGTGCTGGAATTGGCGAAAAAGTAATAATTACGGAAGGAAGCTCGGCGAGATTTATGGGCAATCTTAATGACTCACCCGTAGATGCAATTATCATAGGTATTATTGATGAAGAAGGAAAGCAACTCTAACAGAGGTGTTAAAAATGAATGAAGATCTACTAATGAAAATTAGAGAAGCCGGTGTGGTCGGAGCAGGTGGTGCAGGATTTCCTACCCATGTTAAAGTATCAGCCAAAGCCAAGACAATTGTTGTCAATGGAGCAGAATGCGAACCACTTTTAAAAGTGGATCAGCAGCTTATGGCCCAAATGGCGGCCAAGGTGGTAAAGGGTTTAGAAACTGTAATTGCATTAACAAGTGCTTCGGAAGGTATCATTGCTTTAAAAGAAAAATATCAAGATGCCATTCAAAGCCTAGAAAAAGAAATTATCGGGAAACCCATCAAAATACATATTTTAGGCGATTTTTATCCTGCTGGTGATGAACATGTGACTGTCAATGAAACAACGGGAAGGTTGGTACCCCAAGGCGGTATCCCCATTAAAGTGGACTGCGTGGTCACTAATGTGGAAACATTACTAAATATTTTTGAGGCTTTAAATGACATTCCTGTCACGGATACGTATCTTACTGTTACGGGAGAAGTACCACAACCCATTACTCTTAAACTGCCAATAGGTACAGCAATAGCTGAAGTATTCAGAATTGTGGGTCTTACGAATTTTCAGGATATGGCGGTAATCGAAGGTGGTCCCATGATGGGTAAAATAGTTGAGGATTTAAACCAACCAATTACAAAAACAACTAAAGGTTTGATTATTTTACCGAAAAGTCATCCTTTAATCCAAAGAAGAATGTTATCCTTTGATGTACTTGCCAGACAGGCCAAGGCTGCATGTATTCAATGCAGATATTGTACAGATCTTTGTCCACGATTTTTGCTAGGTCATAATATGGAGCCCCATAAGATTATGAGGTCATTGAAACATCTCCAAGGACAAGAAGAGTTATTGAAAATGGCACTTACTTGTTCAGAATGTGGAGTTTGTGAACAGTATGCTTGTCCTATGGGACTTTCACCCCGAAGAGTAAATGCTATTATTAAGCAGGAATTAGCTAAAAACGGCATTAAACCTAATAATGCTCCGGAAAACCAGCAAAAACACATTTTAAGAGAACAGCGGCAAATACCAATAAAACGCTTAATTTCTCGTTTAGGGTTAACAAGGTATGATCGCAGTGCTCCCTTGGTGGAAAGAGAATCTCCTGTTCAATATGTACGCATAAAGTTGCACCAGCATGTGGGAGCACCAAGTACTCCAGTAGTCCAGGTGGGCCAAAAGGTAAAAAAAGGCGATCTAATAGCTATTATTCCCGAGAAGGCATTAGGAGCCAACATTCATGCCAGCATTTCGGGAGTTGTTAGCGAGGTATCGGACAGTATTGCTATTACATCTTTGGAAGGAAGTGAGATTCTATGATTCAGACCATTGGTTTAGTGGAATTCTCTAGTATCGCTAAGGGTATTGAAGGAGCAGACGCAATGTTGAAGTCGGCCCAGGTTGAACTTTTGGAAGCAAAACCTGTCTGCCCTGGAAAATATATTGTCCTTATCTGTGGGGATGTAGCAGCAGTTAAAAGTGCTGTCGATACTGGCAAAAACATTGGTGATGATACAGTTGTTGATGAATTTTTACTACCAAATGTTCATCCCCAGGTAATCGAAGCCATATCTTTAGCAACAGAAATTAAAGAAATCAAAGCAGTTGGTATTATAGAAACTTTTTCAATTGCTTCGTTAGTAGTTGCGGCTGACGCTGCGGCCAAAGCCGGAAATGTAAACCTTATCGAAATAAGGATAGGAATAGGTATTGGTGGTAAGTCTTTCGTAACATTGTCGGGAGATGTTTCATCTGTAAAATCTTCCATAGAAGCAGGAGCACTATTGGCTTCGGAAAAAGGAATGTTAATCAATAGTGTAGTCATACCCTCACCTCATGAAAATCTAAAACAAAATCTTATGTAGCTAAAGAAGCTTTCTAAAAAGGTAAAGGAGGTGAATAGTAAAAGTTGAAAAAACTAATTACTGCTGCAGATGTTAAAAGTTTTGCTGAGGAACAAAAAAGCACCATTTGTATTGGCAGTAAGACCATTATCACCCCTGCAGCACGAGATGCGGCAAGTGAGTATAATATAACATTTGTGATGAATGAAGAATCTCAACAAGTAGAGGAAAATAAAAAGTATACAAGAGAACAAATTGAAAGCCTAGTAAAAAGCATTGATACAAAACATCTCTCCCCAAACATAGATCCTGCTTTAATAGAAAAGATTGTGGCAGAAGTAATGGCTAATCTAAAAAAAAACCTTGAACCGCCAGAAATAGTAAAAGAAGTTGACCCATGCGGGCTGAGGCTAGTTAGAGGAGATAGTGTTTATTTAGAAGCTTTTAATACTGGGAATTCTCAAGACAAAATTAAAATAAGAGAATTACTTAATTTAAAAGAAAGTCCTCATATGAGTACTGGATTTTTGGAATTAGAAAATAGTGTATTTACAACTAGGTCTAAGGGTGATGAGATTTGTTACATCATTGAGGGTACTCTTGAATGTACGGTAAATGGTAATAGATATTTAGCCCGTGCAGGAGATGTATTATATATACCAGATAATTCTCCAATTAAGTATTCTACCCCGGAAAAGGTAAGATACTTTTATGTAACTTACCCTGCAGGTTCAAAGTATTAAGCAATAAAATTATAATCCAATAAACTTATTAACGAGGAGGATACAACATGAATGCATTAGGAATGATTGAAACAAAAGGTTTAGTACCCGCTATTGAAGCAGCAGACGCTATGGTCAAAGCAGCTAATGTTCACTTAATTGGTCGGGTTTTAGTAGGTGCTGGTATTGTAACAGTTATGGTTAGAGGTGATGTAGGTGCAGTAAAAGCAGCAACAGATGCCGGTGGTGCTGCAGCAAAACGGGTTGGTGAGCTTCTAAGTGTTCACGTAATTCCGCGGCCACACGCTGAAGTAGAATCAATACTTCCCTCATTAGAGAGCAAATAGGTTATTAGAGAGTAAATAGGTTAATTAAAAAATTAATAATTACTAAGGAGGAATTAAATATGCAAGAAGCATTAGGTATGGTTGAAACTAAAGGTTTAGTAGGCTCAATTGAGGCAGCTGATGCGATGGTTAAGGCAGCAAATGTCACATTAATTGGTAAAGAACTTGTTGGTGGTGGTTTAGTAACGGTTATGGTTAGAGGTGATGTAGGTGCAGTAAAAGCGGCAACTGATGCAGGTGCTGCTGCAGCAGAACGTGTTGGCGAGTTACTGTCTGTTCACGTTATTCCTCGTCCCCATAATGAAGTAGAAATGATTCTTCCAAGTAATAAATAAAGTGATTCTTAGCTTCAGATAGAAGATGGGAGTCCTACGGCTGATAGTCATCGGATAAAAAGTATTAAAATAGGGGTTGGTAAGATGTCGCAACAGGCTTTGGGAATGGTAGAAACTATAGGTCTTATCCCATCAATCGAAGCGGCAGATGCTATGCTTAAAGCTGCCGATGTCGCCTTAGTAGGAAAACAACATGCTGAGGCTGGATTAGTAACAGTTTTTGTACGGGGCGATGTTTCTGCAGTACAAGCAGCCGTAGATACGGGTGCCGCCAGAGCCAAGGCTATAGGTGAGCTAATTTCAGCCCATGTAATTCCAAGGCCGGATAGTGAATTGGAAAAAATACTTCCTAAAAGGCCTATTATTGAGAAGGAATATATTTCAGATATTCGAGAAGAAAGTTTGGACCGGGAGCAATCTAAAGAAGATTCTAAAGACTTGGATGAAGGACAACTTCAAGAATTTTCGGTAGTTGAACTTCGAAAAATTGCCAGAAGCATCGAAAAAGTGGCAATTAAGGGAAGAGAAATTTCCAAGGCTAATAAAAGGCAACTAATCCGAGAAATATTAAAAGCTAAGAATTAAAAGCCTGGATACTGAAAAAAAGTTATACCCCACATAAAATTAAGGTATACACACAATTACAGGGGCGGACGACCCTGTCCGCCCAAAGGTAAGCACAAAGTCTAGAATATTTTAGTAGTCTTGTATAATATCCGTCGTCCTGATTTTTCTGAAAGGAATGATATTAATTGGTAGCATTAGATTACGATTTGAGTTCAATTCAAGAAGCTAGAGATTTAGCCCGAAAAGCCAAAGAAGCTCACAAGAAGTATGAAAAATATTCTGAACAAGATATTGATAAAATATTAAAAAGTATTGTAAAGGCCGTTTTAGATAATGCAGAGTGGTTAGCCCGTATGGCAGTAGATGAAACGGGTTATGGAGTTTTTGAGCATAAAGTTGTTAAAAATATTTTTGCTTCTAGAGATGTTTACAACTACATTAAAAACATGAAGACTACCGGTGTTATAAGAGAAGATAAAGAGTTAAAGGTAACAGAAGTTGCAGTACCTATGGGTGTAATTATGGGGATTATTCCCACTACAAATCCTACTTCAACAATTATTCATAATGCTATATGTGCACTAAAATCAGGAAATGCGATAGTTTTTTCACCACACCCTAATGCCGTAAAATGTAGTAATGCGGCCGCCCAATTAGTTCATGAGGCAGCAGTAAAAGCAGGTGCCCCGGAAGGAATTATTGGCTGTATATCTAAAACATCCATGCCGGCAACCCAAGAACTAATGCATAACGAATATATCTCAGTTATTATAGCTACAGGCGGTTCTGCAATGGTTAAAGCAGCTTACAGTGCCGGTAAACCTGCCTTTGGTGTCGGGCCAGGAAATGTGCCTGTCTTTATTGAAAGAAGTGCAGATGTTAAAAAGGCTGTAAAAGATATTATTGCTAGTAAAAGTTTTGACAATGGTATGATTTGTGCTTCGGAGCAGGCAATTATTGCCGATGAACCCATAAAAGATTTAGTTGTTTCAGAATTAAAAGCCCAAGGTGCATATATAATGAATTCTGATGAAGCTACAAAAGTGGCGAGGATTGTTATGACTCCCAAAGGTGGCATGAATCCTAAATTCGTGGGGCAAACTCCCCAAACTATTGCCCAGGCGGCAGGCATTAATATTCCTGAAGGAACTAGGCTATTGGTTGCACCTCTTGATGGCCATGGACCGGGGTACCCATTATCTTATGAGAAATTAACAACTGTTTTAGGCTTATATACAGTAAAGGATTGGGAAGAAGCTTGTTATCTGAGTATTGATCTCTTGAATTTAGGTGGAATAGGTCATACCTTCTCAATTCATTCCCAAAACGAAACTATCATCAAGGAGTTTATTAGAAAACCTGTTTTCCGTATCCTTGTTAATACGCCATCAGCAGTTGGAGGCATCGGTTATACAACAGGACTTACTCCCTCCATGACTTTAGGTTGTGGGACATGGGGAGGAAGTAGTATTTCCGATAACTTGGGGCCACAGCATTTAATTAATGTCAAGAGATTGGCTTATGGAATTAAAGATTACGAGTCAGGTGCCCCGACAAATAGCTGTCCTCCATGTGAAGTTAAGACTGATGATATTGCTGATGTTGTTAGACAGGTTCTAAAACAATTAAAGTTGCAGTAAGGTAGATAGGCGGGTGATTTGTTGGATACCAAAGAATTAGTTAAGACTGTAACAGAAGTGATTTTAAAAGAATTACATATTAATAATCGGACAAATACTGAAACTTCCCAAGATTTAAGCAATCAAATCCCTGTAGGGGTATCAAATCGCCATGTTCATTTATCTGAAGGTGATCTTTATAAATTATATGGGGATGGTGCTAAACTAACAAATTTCAAAGATTTATCTCAGCCTGGACAATTTGCTTGTGAGGAAAAGGTTACCCTTGTTGGATTGAAAGGTGTAATCGAAAACGTTAGAATTTTAGGGCCTGTTAGAAGTAAAACTCAAATAGAATTATCTATTTCCGATTGCATTAAACTTGGAGTCAAAGCACCCATAAGAGATTCCGGGGATTTATGCGGTTCCCCAGGTCTAACTTTAGTGGGGCCCAAAGGTGCTGTTACCATAAATGAAGGCACAATAGTTGCCGCCAGACATGTCCATATGCATACTAATGATGCAATTCGATTTAGGGTAAAAGACGGCCAAAGAATTAGTATTAGAGCATCAGGTCCCAGAGAAACAATTTTTAATGAAGTTTTGGTTCGAGTTAGTGATAAATACAAATTAGAAGTTCATTTAGACTTTGATGAAGCAAATGCAGCCGGACTCACCAATAATAGTACCGTAGAAATAGTCAATATGAGTTTTTAAACTTAATAAGAAATAAGCCGGAATAATCTGGCTTATTTTCTTATCTCGATAATTTCTTTAAAAGAAGTATTCTAAATGGCTAAAACATATAAGACATTATCAAGGGTACAGGCGCAATTTTTAGTTCAAAAGGCGATTTTAAAAGCAGAAGAATTAGGAATTAATATCTCAGTTGCAGTTGTTTGTAATGCGGGAAATTTAATAAGTTTTCAACGAATGGATAAAGCAAAAATATTTAGCATTGATTTAGCAATGAAAAAAGCTTATACAGCAGCTATTACCCAGGTAGATACTCATAATTGGGAAAATTGGGCTAAAACAAGGTCCTTATTTGGCATTGAAAGTGATAATCGCCTAGCATTATTTTCGGGTGGACTTAAAGTGGTGGATGGTGATTTTGTAATTGGAGGAATAGGAGTAAGTGGCGGAACACCGGAACAAGACAGGTTATGTTGTGAAGCAGCGATTAATACATTATAAATTTCCGAGGAATAATTACAAATATATTATTTTACTTATTATGTCTATTGCCATGTTTTTAGGGTATTTACCTTGGTATAACTTTTCCGCTGTTTTGAATTATTTAGCTATAGATTTTAATTTGAGTTCTGCACAAATTGGTTATATCTTAGCATCTATTCAAGTTGGTTATATCATAATTGTAATATTTACCGGATGGCTTTCGGATAAGTTGGGAGAGATAAAGATTGTTGCCGGGGCAACTTTGCTTACTGCTATCTTTTCCACATCTTTTGTTTGGTTAGCAAAAGATTTTTATAGTATCTTAGTATTACGGTTATTAACTGGTCTATCTGCCGGTGCTATCTATGTCCCGGGAATTTCATATTTATCCAGATGGTTTAAATCCAATGAACGAGGTAAAGCTATTGGTATCTATACGGGGGCATTAACTGCTGCGTATGCAGGGGGATATTTTGTGGCTGCTCCCCTTGCCAGCAAATATGGCTGGCAAAGTGGCATACTCTGGACATCCTTACCTGTTTTCATAGCGGCTTTGCTGGTGTTTTTATTATTAAATCAGAAACCGCCTCAGGACTTAGATGAGAATAATTCTCCACAGGAAAATATATATAATGAAATAAAGCCTGCCCCTGAAGGAGGTTATACAGGGCCAGTACTTATTACAACCTCTTATTTAGGACATATGTGGGAGTTATATGCTTTTTGGGGCTGGATCGGCCCTTTTCTGGTAGCGTGCACTTTGGCCGTTGGCTATGATGAAAATATAGCAGTAGCCCTAGGCGGAAAACTTGCTGCTTTAGTAATCTTATTTGGTGTGCCGGCGGTATCGATTTGGGGAATTGTGGCGGATAAATTCGGTCGGACCAAGGCTATAGTTATTGCTGCTTTGTGTAGTTTGACAGTAGAGTTATTTTTAGGATTTTTATATGGTCATTCTCTAATAATTATTGTTCTCTTTTCATTCTGGACCGGCTTTTGGGTTATTGCTGATTCACCTATTTATAAGGCTGGCCTAACTGAGATGGTTTCTTTTAAAATAAGGTCAACAGCTCTCGGAATTCAATCCGCAATTGGTTATAGCATGACTGTTCTTTCTCCAATAATTTTTGGTATGATTTTAGAATATCAAAACGGAATAATTAATCCTATTTATGCCGATAAATGGGGAGTGGCATTTTTATTATTGGGAATTGGGGCCTTGGTTGCCCCTCTTACGGCAATAGTTTTAAGAAGGGTTCCTCAAGCAAGGTTGATGGCCAAGGGGAAAATGTAAAACAATTAAATCCTTTATATTTTTGTATATTTTATCCGATAACTAACCGCTGCTAAGCTCCTGGATAAGTGCAACTAAACTTCAGATAGAGTCAAAACTCCACCTGAATTAAGTTTTATTTTATGGTAGAATAAACAGGAGAGTTTTTTAGATGGGAGGAATGAAAATGTTAACCAAAGACAGTGTACAAATAGGTTTTATCGGGACAGGTGTAATGGGTAGAGGCATGGTTGCTAATTTACTTAAAGCTGGCTATCAAGTTAATGTATATAATCGGACAAAAGCCAAAGCTCAAGAATTAGTAGCTCAAGGTGCTGTATGGTTTGATACGGTAGCTGAGTTAAGCAAAAATTCCAATGTTATTATTACTATGGTTGGTTATCCCAGCGATGTGGAAGAAGTTTATTTTAGCGAAGGTGGAATAATTAACAACGCGGCCCAGGGTACATATTTAATTGACATGACTACTTCTTCCCCAATGCTGGCAAAGAAGATTTTTGAGGAAGCAAGAAAGAAAAACATGTATGCTCTAGATGCACCTGTTTCAGGTGGAGATGTTGGTGCCCGTGAAGCACGTCTATCTATTATGGTTGGTGGAGATCAAGAAGTTTTTGAAGATATTAAGCCGATATTTGAAGTAATGGGTAAAAATATCGTTTTGCAAGGGGGCGCAGGTGCTGGGCAACATACCAAAATGTGTAACCAGATTGCTATTGCATCAGGTATGATAGGTGTTTGTGAAGCAATGGTCTATGCCAAAAAATCAGGGCTGGATCCTGCTACAGTTTTAAAGAGCATTGAATCTGGAGCCGCCGGCAGTTGGTCTTTAAGTAATCTGGCTCCGAGAATGATTGCCGGCAATTTTGCACCCGGCTTTTATGTAAAACATTTCATCAAAGATATGAAAATTGCTGTCGAGTCTGCAAAGGAAATGGGACTAGAAGTACCAGGGCTAGAATTAGCAAAAGCACTCTATGAAAAATTGGCGGCCTTAGGTGAAGAAGATAGTGGAACACAAGCTTTATATAAATTGTTAGACAAATAAAAGAATGCGGCTAATACCAATTGGTTATTAGCCGCATTCTTTGTAAATTTGTTACTTTATTCAAGTACTTTTTTGCCGGGATTCCATTTGCCTTCAGCTTTAAACACAGTCTCGCCACCAACGATTGTTTCCAGAACTTGAATATCTTTGATATGCATTGGATCAACTTTTAGCGGGTTTTCAGCAAGAATTACAAAGTCTGCCCTCTTACCAACCTCAATAGAACCAGTAACATTTTCTTCATAATTTTGATATGCTGCATTTATTGTTACTGCTCGTAGTGCATCTTCAGGGCTAATTCGTTGATCGATAGAACGATATTTATCATCTGGATCATAGGTTTCAGTATATACCTTTTGGCCTGTGTAGGAGAGTCGATTAACAGCAGAGTGCATCATTAGAAGTGGATTATGAGGTAGAACAGCTGTGTCACTATGGAATGTGAATATCATATCACGATTAACTGCGTCTTTGGAGGCACTCATTCTAAGAGCTCTCCCCGGACCTTGTATTTTCATATGTCTGTCTGCTAAGTTATATATGTGTAGAGGGTAAAATGAGGGAATTATATCCATCTCAGCCATTCTGTCAATTTGATCTTCTCTTTGAAACTGGCTGTGGATAACTATATGGCGGAGATCATCTGATTGTCTATAGCCTGGTTTTCGTATTTCTTCATATGCATCTAAGATCATATCAATCCCTGCATCACCATTACCGTGGATTAAGATCTGGTTAAAGCCGGCTTCATGTGCATCTATTACCGCCTTAGTGCATTCTTCGGGTGTCATATATGCTAAACCTTTCCAGTCTGCAGGATATTCTCCCGTAGTATAATAAGGATCTGTCATGAAAGCAGTACGAAGTTGTGGTGAACCATCTACTTGATATTTTACTCCACCAACTACAACCAGATCATTTTTACCTGCATATTGGGGAAGCGAACGATTACTTCCAATATAATCATGTGCATCTTTAGCACCTTGTAACCCGAACCATAGGTTTGCCCTTACTTTAAGGTAACCCTTATCAGCAGCATCCTTGAAAAGCTTAAATGTATCCAAAGTATTTGCTCGGCCCCCGTCGTTTGCAGTCGTTGTCCCTACCGAGGCCCAAATTTCACTAGCTAAAGCTAATCCATCGAGACGATCTTGATAGGTATCAGGCGGCAGGAGGGATTTTCCGTTTTTATCCTCATTGCCCCATGTTCTAGCGTTACCGTAAAATTGTCCATTAGGTGTACCATCGGGAAATCTTCCAATTACACCACCTGGTGGGTCTTGGGTATCCTTGGTGACACCTGAAAGTTCTAAGGCTTTGCTGTTTACTATTGAGGCATGACCTGAAAAGTGGGTAATTATAATGGGGTGATCGGTGGATGCCTTATCTAAATCTAAACAAGTCGGGTGTCTTTGTTCTTCTAATTCATAATCATCATATCCAACACCTTGAATCCATTCGCCCGCAGGAGTTTCTTTAGCTCTATCTGCTAAAGCTGCGATAAGCTCATCAAAGTTCTTTATTGTTCCAACTGGGGGACTTTGTAGTTGAACTTTTTTAAGATAGCCTAAACCTGCACTAGCCATGTGACTGTGAGCATCATAAAAACCCGGTAACATTGTTTTTCCTTGCAGGTTAATGTGTTTAGTACCTTTCCCGGCATATTGCATAATCTTGCCCAAGTTACCAACGGCGATAATCTTGCCATCCTTTACTGCTACGGCTTGAACATTACTCATATTTTTATCCACTGTAACTATTGTTCCGTTATAATAAACTTCTGTTGCTATTTCTCGCTCCGGTGCTGCAAAACTCGGACTGCATAGTCCAAAAATTAATGTCAAAACAAGAAGAGAGATTAAGAACCTGTGTTTTTTAAATATCATTGAAAAACCAACCTCCTTAATTTATTTAATCACTATCCCTTCTTAATTTGTCTTATCGCATACGCATCACCACCATTTTGAAATGAATTTTTAGGTGTGATAGCCTGTTATGTATAGTACAGTCGTAGCCATGTACTTACGTGCGTACCTTTACATATATTTTACAATAAATCCAATAAATGTAAAGAATAAATAATAGTAATATTTCGACTTTTTCAAAACTAAAATCCGTAATATAAAAAAGGAATTTTAATATTTAAAAGAGTTTTTTTAATGACTTCCAGTCGTCAACTTCATTGTTACAGAAGTTACCAAGCCAAGGTAAAATATAATTACCTACAAATAATAAGACCCTGCATTTTGTTTTGCAGGGTCTTAAAAATAAAAATTTTAATTTAAATCAACTCATCTAGCCTAATTCTCTAGTAGAATTAATTCGAAAGGCATACATATCAGCACGAAAAACGTTCTTTTCGTATTCGATCGGATTATTATTACTATCGGATACAAACTTTTCTGTTGTTAATAGACACATTTGGTAGGGAAGTTGCAAAGTTTCCATTTCCTCTTTTGTTGATAATGAACAAGTAATTATTTCTTGTGCCTTCCACAGGCTCACTCCCAGGGATTTTTCTAAAATGTCATAGATAGCTGCATTATTTAAATCAAATTTAGCAAGTTGATACCCAATTTCTAAAGGATAATACTGTTTTTCAATTGCTATTGGAATATTATCTGCATAACGAATTCTTTCGATATAATAAAATTCATTAAGGCCGAGAGTGGTAGCTGCATCTTTAGGCGAGCTAGTCACTCCATGATTTATTAATTTAATGCTAGGCTTCATACCCATTTCTTTAACAATGTCATTGAAACTCGTTATATTACCGAGCCATTCTTCCACAGGCCTAAAAGAAATAAAAGTACCTCTTCCATGAACTTTTTCTAAGACACCTTCATTTACTAAGGCCAATATTGCTTGTCTTACTGTTGATCTACTTATGGAAAAACGCTCCATTAGTTCCCTTTCACTAGGTATCTTTTCTTTATATTGTCCGGAAAGGATCTCATCCTTTAAAATATTTTTTAATTGTTCATGTAAAGGAAGGGGATTTTTGCTGTCAAGAACCAAAAGAAAACACTCCTTTAATCGAAAACATTTTATTAACACTAATTACGATATACGTACCAATTTATATTATATTTGTTTTTATAAGCTAAAACAAGAAAAAGATGTTCAGTTTAAAATATATGGATAATAAACCAGATTTAGATGGTGATACTTTATTTAAATTAATCTTAATTAATAAATAAAAAAAGTTTAAAACATTGCAGGATAAACAAAAGTTATGTTGAATATAAATAATAGAAAATAGTGGTAAGGACATCTCTACAACGGGACTAAACATTTTAGTCCTAAATTTAGGCCTCGAGAAATTCGAGAGCCATAATAAAATAAGGAGGTTTTTATTATGCAAGAGAAACAGTATCAAGGTTTGACTTTAGGTATTCCTAAAGAAATCATGGTAGGTGAGCGTCGTGTCGCCGCAATTGCGGAAACTGTGGCTAAGTTTACTGCCGGTGGTGCCAAAGTACTCGTAGAAAAAGGAGCAGGTGAAGGAGCCTTTGTACCTGATGATGATTATCAAAAGGCGGGAGCCGAAATTAAAGATGATGTTCAAGAAATTTTCAATGAAGCTGACATTATTTTAAAAGTCAAAGAGCCTTTATTTAATAAGGAAAAAGGTAAGCATGAAGTTGAAATGATGCATAGCGGGCAAACTTTGGTAACCTTTATTCATCCTGCCGCACCATCAAATCACCAAATGGTTAAGGATATGGCTGCAAAAGGGATCTTGAGTTTGACTCTTGATGGAGTACCTAGGATTTCCAGAGCTCAAGCTATGGATGCCTTAACATCAATGAGTACAGTTGCAGGTTATAAAAGCGTAATAATGGCAGCAGATCGTTTAGCCAAGTTTATTCCCATGATTGGGACTGCAGTCGGAATGATACAACCTGCCACAGCATTGGTTATCGGAACAGGGGTAGCTGGTTTACAGGCGGTAGCAACTGCCAAAAGATTAGGTGCGGTAGTCCATGCCGTAGATATTCGCCCCGATGCCCTTGAACAAGCTAAAAGTTTAGGTGCTAAAGAATTAGCAACCGGAGTACCGGCCGAAGTTGCCATAGGCAAAGGTGGTTATGCCAATAGTTTGCCGGAAGAATGGCTAATCAAAGAACGGGAAGCTATCAGTACTCTAATCGATAAAGTCGACTTACTTATTTTGACTGCCTTAGTTCCTGGTAAAATTGCACCGGTATTAATTACGGAAGAAATGGTAAAATCCATGAAACCTGGTTCAGTTATCATTGACGTAGCCATTGACCAAGGTGGTAACTGCGCATTAACAAAAGGTGCTGAGATTATTGAGGCTTATGGTGTTAGCATTGATGGTACCAAGAATATTCCCGGTATGGTTCCGGTTAGCTCCACCTGGATGTTTGCTCATAATATTCAAAATTTTGTAGCCTATTTAGTTAAAGATGGCAAAATGAACTTAGACCTAGAAGATGAGATTGTAGCATCGACATTAGTTACTAAAGATGGCAAGCTGGTTCATGCCGGTGCTTTAGAGGCAATGAATTTAACTTAAAGGAGACTGAATAATGGATGCTTTAATATTGGTGGTTCTTTTTATCGTGGCTACTGTTTCAGGATATAAAGTAATCAGTCATGTACCTAGCCTTCTTCATACTCCGTTAATGTCTGGAATGAATGCTCTTTCCGGGGTGACCGTTTTAGGATCTTTGGTAGCCACAGCTTTTGCGGTGGTTATCGGTTTAAAATGGTGTGGAGCAGTATCAGTTATCTTAGCTACAATTAACACAGTAGGAGGATTTTACGTTACACATAGAATGTTAAAGATGTTTAAAGCAAGGGGTTGAAATTGTGAACGCTATTTTATATTTTCTAGTATCTGTAGTGTTAGCCGGATTTATCTTGTATGATTTAGCATTGATGAGTTCTCCTAAGACAGCAGTGAAGGGAAATATCATCGGAGCCGGGGCAATATTATTAGCGGTTATTATCACTCTGTTTTATTATCAAATTATCAGTTTGAGTTTGTTGTGGTTTTGCTTGCTAATTGGGGCAACAATTGGTCTCTACCTAGGAAATACGGTAAAAATGGTTCAAATGCCTGAAATGGTGGCTTTCTTACATGGTCTGGGTGGATTGGCTGCTGTGCTTCTTTCTATTGTTATTCTAACAAATCCAGTAGAAATTACTATGTTTACCTTATTTACGGGGATGTTAGCTTTGGCGGTTGGAGGTCTGACATTTAGTGGGAGCATGGTGGCAGCTTCGAAACTACACGGTGTCATTTCCTCAAAGCCGGTTGTCTTTCCCGGACATAACAAGATTAGCGTTATTACTTTGGTGATTATGGCTGTTCTGGTCTTAGCTTCTATTTTAAGCCCGGAAAATTTAATTATTTTGTTAGCTATCTGTTTGGCAGTTTCTGTATTTTTTGGGTATCTCTTTACCATTCGAGTAGGTGGTGCCGATATGCCCATAACTATCTCTTTATTGAATTCTACTTCGGGTGTTACAGGAGCCATGGTTGGGATGGCAACATACGATCCCTTGTTGGTAGCAGGAGGGGGTATTGTAGCTTCGGCTGGTTACTTGCTCACCGAAATTATGTGTAAAGCTATGAACCGAGATTTAATGGATGTTTTCGCTGGTAGAAAAACCGTAAAGAGTAAGATTACTACACAAAAAGATAATAGTCCCTCAAATATAATAAAAGAAAAACAACATCCATTAACAGAAACATTTCAGGATGTTTTGCGGGAAGCGAAAAGTGTGGTTATAGTACCGGGATATGGTATGGCATTGGCTCAAGCCCAGTTTGAAGTAAAGAAATTGGCTGACAAGTTGGAAAAACAGGGTAAGCAAGTGAAGTTTGCCATACATCCGGTAGCAGGTCGGATGCCGGGGCATATGAATGTTCTATTGGCAGAAGTAGATGTGCCTTATGACAAACTCTATGAGATGAGTGCAATAAACGATGAATTTGCCTCTACGGATGTGGCCATTGTCATCGGTGCAAATGACGTCATCAATCCGGCCGCCAATACAGCAGAAGGCACTCCAATATATGGTATGCCTATCTTAAACGCACATGCGGCGAAACATATAATTATCTGTAATTACGATACAAAACCGGGCTATGCGGGAGTAGATAATCCACTATATAAAGATCATGAAAACGTAACCCTTATGTTAGGGGATGCCAAAGAATCCATTATGAAGTTGGATGAAGCTCTTGATGCCAAATCGGTAGCAAGTGGCAGCCAAACAAGTGCTGCAGAAAACCATGATAAGTTTCAGGCGTTGCGGGAAGCGAAAAGTGTGGTTATAGTACCGGGATATGGTATGGCATTAGCTCAAGCCCAGTTTGAAGTAAAGAAATTGGCTGACAAGCTGGAAAAACAGGGTAAGCAAGTGAAATTTGCCATACATCCGGTAGCAGGTCGGATGCCGGGGCATATGAATGTTCTATTGGCAGAAGTAGATGTGCCTTATGACAAACTCTATGAGATGAGTGCAATAAACGATGAATTTGCCTCTACGGATG